>JBGPVQ010000036.1:0-11933 GCA_041491785.1 Gemmatimonadota bacterium
AACCAGGAGATCGGCGCCCTTCGCGGCCTGGATCAGCGCCGGGTGCGGCCGGGTATCCCCCGAATAGACCACCGTGCGCCCCGGGCGTGCCGGCCCGACCAGCTGATCCGGAGTAATGACCTGTCCATCGGGAAGGGTGATCGCCTTGCCCTTGTGGATCTGCCCCCAGAGCGGCCCTTCCGCAATGCCCAGCTCGCGGGCGCGGTCGGGATCGAAGCGGCCCAGCCGGTCGTGCTCCACCACCGCGTAGCCCACCGTGTCGGCGCGGTGGTCGGTTTCGAAGACCGCGATCTCGTAGTCGCCCCGGCCCAGCCGGTTGCCGGGCTTCACCTCGACGATCTCGACCGGAAACTTGGTGCGCTCGATGCCGACGGTGAGCGCGCCGCCCAGAATCCGCTCGGCGCCCTTGGGACCGTAGAGGGTGACCCCTTCCTTCCGGTCCATCAGCCCCATGGTGCGGAAGAGCCCCATCACCCCCAGCAAGTGGTCGGAGTGATAGTGGCTGAAGAAGATTTCCTTGAACGAAAAGCCCACCCCGTAGCGCATCATCTGCCGCTGCGTACCCTCGCCGCAGTCGAACAGCAGCGTCTCCCCCTCGCGTTGCAGCGCGAGGGCGGAAACGTTGCGCTCCACCGTGGGACAGGCGGCGCCGGTGCCGAGGAAGGTCAGAGTGAGCACGGCGAAAAGATAAGGGGTGGGGACCGGAAGAGTGCTCGGAAGACAATCCACCACGGCTGTCCCGGACCACGCGGGGCCAGCGTTGCGGTTATGATTCGGCTGGAGATGGCCCCCGAGCGCATCGTCGTAGAGGACGCTGAGAAATTGGCGGAGGCAGCGGCAGCGTGGATCGCGCGCGCGCTCCGCGAGGTCGTGACCCGAAAGGGCGCCTCCGCGCTAGCGCTCGCCGGTGGCCATACCCCCGAGGCCGCCTACCGGCGCCTGGCGCTCCTGCTCCGGGTTCCCTGGGAGCAGGTCGAGATCTTCTTCGGTGACGAGCGCGCCGTTCCCCCCGATTCCCCCGACAGCAACTACCGCATGGCGTCCGAAAGCCTTCTGGGAATGGTCCCGATCCCGGCCGAGCGGGTCCATCGGATGGAGGCCGACCACGACGACATTCACAGCGCCGCCCGCGAGTACGCCGCGTTGCTCCCCGAGCCGCTCGACATTCTCCTCCTGGGGATGGGCGACGACGGCCACACCGCCTCGCTTTTTCCCCACGCGCCCGCCCTCGCCGAGCGCGACCGCAAAGTCGTAGCGGTCACCGGGGGCGTGCCGCTGGTACAGCGGCTCACGATCACCCCGCCGGTGATCGCCGCCGCGGAGCGAATTCTGGTCATGGTGGACGGCGCCGAGAAGGCCGAGATGGTGGCGCGGGCGCTCGAGGGGCCGGGGGACGTGGCCTCGCTGCCGGCCCAGCTCGCCCGGCGCGATGGAGCAACCTGGATCCTCGATCGCGCCGCAGCGGCCCGCCTTGGTTGAGCGGCGCGCTGCGGGTGCTGGCCGGAGACATCGGCGGAACCCACGCCCGGCTTGCCCTGGTGGAGACCGAGGGCCCGCCGAGGATCCTCGTTGAAGAGACCTACTCGAGCCGTGACGCCCCCGGCTTGGCACCACTGGTCGAGCGCTTCCTCGCCGGGAAGAGTCCCCGGCCCACCCGGGCCTGCTTTGCCGTGGCGGGACCGGTGGTCGGTGGCGAGGCCCGAGCCACCAATCTCGCCTGGGTTGTCAACGCAACCGCCCTCTCCGGCCGGCTGGGAATTCGCGACCTCTGGCTCATCAACGATTTCGAAGCGGCCGGTTACGGGGTTCTCCTCCTCGATGGACCCGATCTGGCACCGCTGCAGCAGGGGATACCGGTGGCCCACGGGCCCATCGGAGTGATCGGCGCCGGCACCGGCCTCGGCGAGGGCTTCATGCTTTGGGAGGGCGATCGCTACCGCGCCCATCCGTCCGAGGGCGGGCACGTCACTTTCGCCGCCGAGACCCCCCGCCAGGCCGAACTCGGCGCCTTCCTGGCCCAGCGGCACGGCCACGTTTCCTACGAGCGGGTGCTCTCGGGGCCGGGCCTCTCGGCGGTGTACGAATTCCTCTCCGGCCGGGTGGAGGAACCAGCCGCGGTCTCGGAACGCGGCCTGGCCGGGAGCGACCCCCACGCGGTCGAGGCGCTCGACCTGTTCGCCGCGGTGTACGGCGCGCAGGCGGGCAACCTGGCCCTCACCCTCCTCGCGACAGGCGGTGTGTACCTGTGCGGAGGCATCGCGCCTCGGCTCATCGCCAAGCTCGAGGATGGTACCTTCATCAACGCCTTCAATCGTAAAGGGCGGCTCACCTCGGTCCTGGAACGAATTCCGGTGCGGGTGGTGATGAATCCGGATGTCGGCCTTCTCGGTGCGGCGGCGGTGGCGGCGGGAGGGTGAGCGGAGGCCGACGAGGCGATGCCGCGAAACAACTCACGGAGACGGCGAACATGCAGCTCGCAATGATCGGCCTGGGGCGAATGGGCGGGAACATGACCGAGCGACTGCTCCGCGGCGGCCACGAGGTCGCGGTCTTCGACCGGAGCCCGGACGCGGTCAAGGCGTCCGTGGGGCTCGGCGCCAAAGGCGCCTCGGACCTCCGGGGGCTGATCGGGCTCCTCGCGGCGCCCCGCGCGGTGTGGATCATGGTTCCGGCCGGCCAGCCGGTGGACGACACCATCGCCACGCTGATGCCGCTGCTCTCCCCGGGAGACGTAATCATCGACGGCGGCAACTCGAACTTCCACGACACGATGCGCCGGGGCGCCGCGCTCCGCCCGAAGGGCATCGAGTTCATCGACTCCGGCACCAGCGGCGGTATCTGGGGGCTGGAGAACGGCTATTGCCTCATGGTGGGCGGGTCGGCCGAAGCGGTGCGGCGCTGCGAGCCGATCTTCAAGACACTGGCCCCTCCCGACGGCTACGCGCACGTCGGCCCGACCGGTGCCGGCCACTACGTCAAGATGATCCACAATGGGATCGAGTACGGCATGCTGCAGGCCTACGCCGAGGGCTATGAAATCCTCCACGCCTCGAAGCAGTTCTCCCTCGATCTGCAGCAGATCGCGGCGGTGTGGAACCATGGGAGCGTGGTCCGCTCCTGGATGAACGAGCTGGCGGAGCGCGCCTTCGCGCGGGACAGCGCGCTCGCTCCGATCAAGGGATGGGTCGCCGACTCCGGCGAGGGCCGCTGGACCATTCAGGAGGCAATCGACCTTGACGTCCCCGCCCCGGTCATCACCATGGCACTGCTGGCCCGATTTCGCTCCCGCCAGGACGAGTCCTTCGGCGCCAAGGTCATCGCCGCGCTCCGCAACGAGTTCGGCGGCCACCCGGTCAAGTCGGCGTGACCGATCCCATCACCCTCACCATGCGGGTGCCCCGCGTTGCCCCGGCGGCGGAGCCCCGGCATATCGGGGCATGCACGCTGGTGATTCTGGGCGCCGGCGGCGACCTCACCCGGCGAAAACTCATCCCTTCGCTCCTGCACCTTCTTGCCGACGGGCTGCTTCCGGATGACCTGAGCCTGATCGGCGTGGGGCGGGAGCGGATGACCGACCAGGGGTTCCGGGACGACCTTCGAAGCGCGGTGGCCGGGCTCTCCGGACCCGCGGGGGACGGCGCGATCTGGGAGCGATTGGCGCCCCGGCTCTACCACGTTGCCGGAGACCTCGGCGCGGCCAGCACCTACGAGGCGATCAACGAGCGGCTCGTGGCCATCGAGGGACAGGGCGGCACCGAACGGGGCCGGCTCTTCTACCTCGCGATCCCGCCCAGCGTGTACCCCCAGGCGGTCGAAGGCCTCGCCAAGAGCGGCGCCCTGCCCCGCCGGGACGCGCGCGACGCGCGCTGGGCTCGGGTGATCATCGAGAAGCCGTTCGGACGCAGCCTCGACACCGCCCAGGCGCTCAACAAGGTGGTGCGCGCCGTGGTGGGGGAGCATCAGATCTATCGAATCGATCACTACCTCGGCAAGGAGACGGTGCAGAACCTGCTGGTGTTCCGATTCGCCAATTCGATCTTCGAGCCGGTCTGGAGCCGGCACCACGTTCATCACGTGCAGATCACCGCCGCGGAGTGCCTGGGCGTCGAGCATCGCGCGGGGTACTACGAAGAGGCCGGCGTGGTGCGGGACATGTTCCAGAACCATCTGCTCTCGCTGCTCTGCCTGACCGCCATGGAGCCACCGTCCACCTTCGCCGCCGACGCGGTCCGCGACGAAAAGGTGAAGGTGCTCAACGCGATCCGCCCGATGCAGGGAGACGATTTCTCCAAATTCGCGGTGCGGGGGCAGTATGGAGCCGGGACGATCGACGGCGGGCCGGTCGCCGGCTATCGCGAGGAGGAACGCGTCGCCGCGGACTCGCGGACGCCGACCTACGCCGCCATCCGCTTCATGATCGACAACTGGCGCTGGCAGGGCGTGCCGTTCTTCCTTCGCTCCGGGAAGCGGCTGCCGCGGCGGGCCACCGAAATCGCCATCCAGTTCCGTCAGCCGCCCCACCTCATGTTCCCGCTGCCCAAGGGAGAAACCCTCGCCCCCAACGTGATCGTGATCCGGGTCCAGCCCGACGAGGGGCTCTCCCTCTGTTTCGAGATCAAGATCCCCGGCGTGGGGGTGCGGATGACCTCGGCGCGGATGGAGTTCGGATACGACGAGGCGTTCGGCGCCACCGATCACGACGCCTATGAGACCCTCCTGCTGGATTGCATGGTGGGCGACCAGACCCTCTTCCTCCGGAGCGACGCAACCGAAGCGGCGTGGCGCGTGGTCGACCCGATCCTCGGAGCGTGGGACGCCGACGGGGCCGTGACCTTTCCCAACTACGCGGCCGGCGCCTGGGGCCCCGCCGCCGCCGACCAGCTCATCGCCCGGGCCGGCGCCGCCTGGCGCACACCCTGAGCCGCCGTGGCCGAGTCGGAGTCGTATGCCCCCGGATGGCCGGGGATTCCCGCCCGCTGGACCTCCAGCGCCAAGAGCGGAGTCGGTACCGCATTCTCCGAGGCCTCCCGCATCTGGTTCACCCTGAGCCACGGCATCCTCAACGAGATCTACTACCCCGACGTGGACGTGGCGTGTACCCGCGATCTGGGGCTCGTGGTGACCGACGGCCACGGCTTCATTTCTGAAGAAAAGCGCCACGCCCGGGAGACGGTCCGCTGGATCGAGCCGGGGGTTCCCGCCTTCCTCCTGAGCAACGTCTGCGGCTCCGGCCGGTACCGGATCGAGAAGACGGTGCTGGCCTCTCCTGAAAACAACGCGGTGCTGCAGCGCACCCGCTTCGTCCCCCTCATTGGAAACCTGGCCGACTACCACGTCCACGTGCTCCTGAGCCCCCACCTCGGGAATCAGGGCGCCGGCAATACCGCCTGGCTGGGGGAGTACAAGGGCGTGCCGATGCTCTTCGCGCAACGGAGCGACTACGCCCTCGCGCTGGCCGCCAGCGTGCCCTGGGCGCGCCGCTCGGTCGGGTTCGTCGGTTTCTCCGACGGCTGGCGCGACCTGATGAAGACCGGCCGGCTCGAGGCGATCTATACCCGCGCGGAGAACGGCAATGTGGCGCTGGCCGGGGAGCTTGACCTGGCGGGGTCGGACGGCGAGTGCGTTCTCTCCATCGGGTTCGGGCGGGATGTGGCCAAGGCGGGGCACCACGCCCTCGCGGCGCTCTTCGCCCCATTCGACCTGACCCTGGACCGCCACGCCGCGGCGTGGCGCGAATGGCATCGGTCCCTCCTCCCGCTGGATGCGTGGAAGGCCGGGCGTCCGGACCTGCGCCGGGGAAGCGCCACGGTGCTGATTACCCACCAGTCGAAGAGCTTCCTGGGCGGACTGATCGCGAGCCTTTCGATTCCCTGGGGCTTCTCCAAGGGTGACGGTGACCTCGGCGGCTACCACCTGGTCTGGCCCCGGGATCTGGTCGAGACCGCGGGGGCGCTCCTCGCCATCGGCGCGCACGAGGATGCCCGCCGAGTCCTGCGGTACCTCGGCAGCACCCAGGAAGCGGACGGCCGCTGGCCCCAGAACCAGTGGCTTGACGGCACCGCGTACTGGTCCGGGGTCCAGATGGACGAGACGGCCTTCCCCATCTTGCTCGTCGACCTTGCCGCGCGGGAGGGGGTGCTCACCGAGGAAGACCTTGCGCTCGCCTGGCGAGTGGTCCGCCGCGCCGCGGGATACCTGGTGCGGAATGGTCCGGTTACCATGCAGGATCGCTGGGAGGAGGACGCGGGTTACTCGCCGTTTACCCTCGCGGTCGAGATCGCGGCGCTCCTCGCGGCCGCGGATCTGGCCGACCGCCGCGGCGAGTCCGCTGTGGCGACCTACCTTCGCGAAACCGCCGACGGCTGGAACGCTTCAATCGAACGCTGGACCTACGCCCGCGGCACCGCGCTGGCGCGCCGCTGCGGTGTCGAGGGCTACTACATCCGCATCGCACCCCCCGACCAGGACGAGGACGCCGGGATGCCTCGCGGAACGGTGCCGATCAAGAATCGCTCGGCGGGAGAGGAGCTGGCGCTTGCTGACGAGGTGGTCAGCCCCGATGCGCTGGCGCTAGTCCGGTTTGGCCTCCGCGCCCCCGACGATCCACGAATCCTCAACACGATTACGGTGATCGACGCCCTGCTCCGTACCGAGTTCCCCGGCGGGCCGGCCTGGCGGCGTTACACCGGCGACGGCTACGGCGAGCACGCGGACGGTACTCCCTTCGACGGCACCGGGATCGGGAGGCCGTGGCCGCTCCTGACCGGCGAGCGGGCCCACTACGCCCTCGCCGCCGGCCGGGGCGCGGAAGCCCGGGCCCTGCTTGCGGCAATGGAGAGCTTTGCCAGCGATGCCGGACTCTTCCCGGAACAGGTCTGGGACGCTCCCGATCTGCCGGCGGCAGAGCTGTGGACCGGCAAGCCCAGCGGATCGGCGATGCCGCTGGTCTGGGCCCACAGCGAATACCTCAAGTTGCTCCGTTCCCTCGAGGACGGCCGGGTCTTCGACTTGCCGCCACAGACCGTGGATCGCTACGTGCGCCGAAAGGTCGAGCCGGCCCACTGCTCCTGGCGGTTCAACCAGAAGTGCCGCAGCATTCCCCCCGGCCGCGCCCTTCGCCTCGAGTTGCTCGCGGCGGCCCGGGTGCGGTGGAGCATCGATGGCGGAGTCTCCTGGGCCGACGACCCTACCCGTGAAACCGGACTCGGTGTGCACCTGGCAGACCTCCCCACCGCCCGGCTCGAGGCCGGGCGGACGGTGCTGTTCACCTTCTATTGGGTCGAGGCGGAACGGTGGGAAGGAACCGACTTCAGCGTCGCCGTAACCGAGGGGGATCCTGCTAGAACACCTTCACGTTGATACCGATCTTGCCGGGATGCTTCCGGAGATCGTCCAGGAACTCCTGCAACGACTTCAGCAGCCGTTGGGCGTTCCCGTAGAACACCGTGTCGGTGGCGAACTTGCCGATGGTCCCCTCGCCGCGATTCACCCGGGCCAGAAGGCTGTCGAGCTGCTTCGCGGTGGACTGCGCGTCCCCGGAGAGCTTGGTGAGGTTGCTCATCATCGAGTCCGCGGTCCGGAGCGTCCGCTCCAGCTTGGCTGAGGCCATCACCGAGTCCAATCGGGCGCTCACTCGCTGCAGGCTCACCATGGTTTGGGTCAACTCGCCGACCGGCCCGGTCTTCGTATTGGAATAGATCGCCGCCAGCCGTTGAAACGACGCCAGGGTCTTGGACAGTTCCTCCGAGAGCTTCTTGTACTGGACCTCGTTGAGCCCGCGCAGTACGTCCTTGGCCTGAGAGCCGAGCTCGGAGCCCACGTCCATGAGCCCGCGGTCCACCGTGCCCACAATGACGCTGTCGGCGGGGAGCGCATCGGCGGCCACGCCCGGGGTGAAGTTGATCACCGCGTCGGCCACCAGCCCGATGGTTGAGAGCCGCGCCCCGGCATCCCGCTTCGGCTTGACCCTGGGGTCGAGGCTGGCATGCACCAGCACCTTCCCGTATGCCTGGAATTCGATGCGCTGCACGCTCCCCAACAGGACGCCGGAGACCTTGAGCGGAGAGCCCCGCTTCAACGTGCCGGCGTCGGTGAATGAGATGGTGACCGCGGGCCCTCCCCTGGAAAAAGTGCGTCCCCCAAGCCACATCGTGCCGCCCACGAAGAGTGCCACGCCGATCAGCACCAGCCCACCGACGGTGACTTCCTGCTTGTAGTGAAGGTCCATGGCTCCGCTCAGGCCGCGAAGGAGGTGGATTCGAAATCGCGCTCGAGGAACGCCCGCACCTTGGGATCGGTCGATGCCCGGAACTCTTCCGGCGTCCCCTGGAGAACGATCTTGCCGTCGGAGAGGAGCGCCAGCCGATTGGCCACGTTGAAGGCACCCCGGACGTCGTGGGTCACCACCACGCTGGTGACGCCCAGCTCCTGGTCGAGCCGCTTGACCAGATCGTCGATGATGTCGGCGTTCACCGGATCCAGCCCCGACGTCGGCTCATCGTAGAGCAGATACTTCGGCGCGCCCGCGATGGCCCGCGCGATCCCCACCCGCTTGCGCATTCCGCCCGATAGCTGCGCCGGGAATTTCTTAATCGTGTCCGACACCAGGTTGACCAGGCGGAGGCACTCGTCCACCCGGGCACGCGAGTACTCCATGTCGTTGTACTTGGCTTCATCCGACAGCCCGAGCCGGACGTTCTCGAACACGTCCATCGAATCGAACAGCGCGCCGTTCTGGAACACGTATCCGATCCGGGTGCGCAGTTCGGCCAAGCGTTTGCGTGGGAGGGTGGAGACCTCCTGCCCGTCCACCAGCACCTGGCCGGCGTCCTGCCGGATCAGGCCGTTGATGTGTTTGAGGAGCACGCTCTTGCCGCAGCCCGACGGCCCCATCAACGCGACGGTTTCGCCCTCGCGGACGTCGAAGTTCACACCGTCGAGGACGACCTGCTCGCCGAAGCGCTTGCGAACCCCACGCAGCTCAATCATGAATTCAGCAGAATCTTGGCGAGGAGCACGTTGAGCAGCAGGATCACCACCGAGCTGGTAACGATGGCCGACGTGGTGGACTTGCCGACCCCCTCGGCGCCTTGCTGGGTGTTGAATCCCATATAACAGGACACCAGGCCGATGGCCAGGCCGAACGAGACCGCCTTGATCAGCGAGTAATAGCCGTCGAAGGGCCGCCAGAAGTACCGGGCACCGAACGAAAAATCCCAGTCGGTGACCGGCAGCACCTGCTTCACCCCGATCCACCCCGCCCCCACCGCGACCACGTCGGCCACCACGACCAGGACCGGTAGCATGAACGTCGAGGCCAGCACACGGGGGATGATGAGATGGGAGGCCGGCGACCGCCCCAGTGACTCCAGCGCGTCGATCTGCTCGGTGACCCGCATGGTCCCCAGCTCGGCGGCGTAGCGCGCACCAATCCGGCCCGCGAGCACCAGGCCGATCAGCACCGGCCCCAGCTCCAGTATGATCGTTTCCGTGATCAGAGTGCCCAGGACGTAGACCGGAAGGCTGGTCTGCCACTGGTAGCCCGCCTGGAACGCCGTCACCGCGCCGGCGAAGGCGGCAATCAGCAGCACGATCGGGAGCGAGCCCCACCCGATGCTCGCCGACTCGGCGAAGGTCCGCGGCACCCAGATCCGCCATTCCGCGAGTCCCCGAACGAGCTCCGCGATGAGCAGGCTGATCCGTCCCACGTGCGCCAGCGCCCCCAGGACCAGTCGGCCCAGAAAGCGGGGAAGGCGAAGGATGGTGGACAGCATGACAGGTTCTTTATCTTGGACCGGTATGCCCTCGAAGTCCACCCCGCGTGTTCTTGAGGAGGCGCCGCGCTTCCGCCGGCGCCTCCTGGCCTGGTTCCGCAAGCACGGGCGCGACCTTCCGTGGCGGCACACCCGCGATCCGTACCGCATCCTGGTTTCGGAGATGATGCTGCAGCAGACCCAGGTGGCGCGGGTCGAGGAATACTATCCGCGGTTTCTGCGGACCTTTCCCACCCTTCCCGATCTGGCGCGCGCGGAGCCGGCGCGGGTGCGCGAGGCGTGGGAAGGACTGGGGTACTATCGCCGCGCCGCCAATCTCCACCAGCTTGCCCGCCGGGTCGTGGTGGAGCACGACGGGCTGGTGCCGCGGCAGGTCGACACCCTTCGCGGGTTGCCGGGAGTGGGCCGGTACACCGCCGGCGCGGTGGCAAGCTTCGCGTTCGAACAGGCCGAGCCCGCGGTGGACACCAACGTGGCCCGGGTGCTCCGCCGCGCGTTTCACCCCCGGCTTCCCGCCGGCGCGCGCGGCGAGCGGCGGCTCTGGGAAACGGCCGCGGCGCTGCTGCCCCGCCGCGGCATCACGGCGTGGCGCTTCAATCAGGCGATCATGGAGCTGGGGGCGCTGGTGTGTACCGCCCGCGTGGCGCGGTGCGGAGAGTGCCCGGTCGCGGCCGGGTGCGTCACGGGAAAGCGTCAGCTCAGCGCAGCATCACCCCCGCGATCAGCGCGATGATTGCCAGCAGCCCGCTGAGCTGCCCGCTCACCGCGGCGCGCGTCTGGAGGGCCGCGAACAGCGGCGCGTACTCGCCGGTCGGCTCGATTCTCCCCAGGCGTGCGACTGCCGGCAGGTTGACCGTGAGGGCGATTACCGCGGCGACCATTCCCGCCCCCTGCATCACCATCATCGCGCGGGGGAAGCCCGCGGCGCTGGTGGCACTCCCGTAGAGCTGCAGGGTGAGCAGCAACCCGGTGATCACCACCAGGACGACTCCCGGCAGAATGAGGGCGCGATGCAGGCGGCCAAGGATCCGCAGCATCACCGGGAGGTCCTCCCGCGCGGCGCTCCGCATGGCGATCCCGACCGACAACGCGCTGAAGCCACCCCCCATCCAAAGCACCAGCCCCAGATAGTGAGCGAACAGATAGAGCTGTCTCACGAATGGGTAGTGGTGAGAAAAGTGGAGTCGATCAGCTGGCGGCCGGAGTATCCCGCGTCAACTTCGTGCCAATGGGTGATGTGATCCTCGTCCACCCGCCAGCAGAGAAACACCAGGCGGTCCTCCCGCAGGGTGTAGAAGTCCACCAGGCCGGCATCGAAGCCCTTGAAGAGGCAGCCGATCGCCTCGATTTCGCCGAGGTATGCGCTGATCCGGTCGGCCGAATCGGTCACGCCGCGGCGCGCCGCGACCAACTCCTCGGCCTCGCCATCCTCCGCCTTGACCCCCGCCGAGAGCAGCTCGTACTCGGCCAGCGCGTCCTGCCAGACCCGATACTCGGTGCGGAGATCGGTCAGGATGCGTCTCAGGAGCGGAAGGGTGCGTTCCGCCTCTTGAAGAGTGAAGATGCGATCTTCGGCCACATCACCCTCCGCTGACGGTGGGGTCTCCCTCAAACATTCGGCATGTCGCACCGAAGGTCAAGTCTTGCGCGCCGCGAGTGCTTCTCTCACGGCGCGTTCACCTTCCCCGATATAGTACCGGAGCTGATCCGTAGCAAAAGTCTCGCCGCGCCGGACCCGGGGCCGAATCCAGAGCAGCGGGGGCCGGCCGGGGGTCGCCTCCCAGAGCGCGCGCTGCAGCGCGGTATTGCTCGCCATGAGCGCGTTCTGGGCATCGCCGGAAAGTCGAATCAGCGCCGGCGGCTCCCGGGCCGAGCTGCTCGGCTCCATGTCGAATCCGGCGCCGACATCCACCGCCACCACCAGCTCGGCGGGGAATCGCGCCGCCACCTCGAGCGGCACCACAGCGTGCAGCCCGCCGTCGGCGCAGCGGCGCGCGCCCACCAGGAACGGCGGAAAGTAGAGCGGCAACGCGCAGGTAGCCGAGAGAGCGTCGAGCAGCGGCACGTCCTCGCCCCCGGCGCCGAAGCACACCAGCCGGCCGCTGTCGAGATCCGTCACGGTGACCGTGAGCGGCACCTGGAGCTCGGAGAAACGGGTCA
>JBGPVQ010000037.1:0-11851 GCA_041491785.1 Gemmatimonadota bacterium
CCAGAGCGGCCTGGAACGGTCCCAGTTGCGAGGCGCCGAAGCGGCGCTGCTTGCAATCGATCCGCGAAGCGGGGAAGTGCTCGCGATGGTGGGTGGGCGGGACTATGGCGCGTCCCAGTTCAACCGCGCCACCGACGCCCGCCGACAGCCGGGGAGCGCGTTCAAACCGATTGTGGCCCTTGCCGCGCTGGAGCGGCGGGAGGGACATGACCCGGCGTTCACGCTGGCCTCCGTTGTCGTGGACGAGCCGCTGCGGGTCGGGACCCCCAAGGGTCCCTGGGAGCCCACCAACTATGATCGGCAGTTCCGCGGCCGCGTTACCGTGCGCCAAGCGATGGAAGAGTCGCTCAATGTGCCGTTTGCGCGGATCGGCTTGGCCGTCGGGCCCCAACGCATTCAAGAGGCCGGGCGGCGACTCGGCATTACCAGCCCGCTCCACGCCGTGCCCAGCCTGGCCCTCGGCAGCTCGGAAGTGACGCTGATAGAGCTGGTCCGCGCCTACGGTGTGTTCGCGGCCGGCGGAGATCTCGCATCATCCCGCGCCGTGCTCGACCGAGCGCGGTACAGCGAACAGCGGGCCGACACGGGCTCAGCGAAGGTCGTGCGTGTGGTGGATCCCGCGGTGGCGTACCTGGTCACGTCGAGCCTCGAGGGCGTGGTGACCAGGGGCACCGGCCGCGCGCTCAATGAGGATGGGCGCTTCCAGGGCATTGCGGGCAAAACCGGCACCTCCAACGATTGGCGCGACGCGTGGTTCATAGCCTACTCGCCGTCGCTGGTGGTCGGGGTGTGGGTCGGGTTCGACGACGGGCGGAGTCTCGGGCTGACCGGCGCCGGAGCGGCGCTGCCGATCGTCTCGCGTTTCCTCGCGGAGGCCACCACTGCGGAAGATTGGGGGGAGTTCGAGGTGCCGGCCGGAATTACCGAGGGCAATGCGACGTTTGCCGCCGCCGACTGGGGATCGGAGTGCGGCCCGCGCGAGGTATTCCTCGAAGGCACCGAGCCGGCGGGCGGGGAGTGCGGCTACCTCGAGCCACCCCGCTGGGAAGGGCTCCGTGACTGGGGCCGGGCCCTCAAGCGCGGGGCATCCCGGCTGCTCGAGCAGATGATTGCCGAGCGGCTGGATCGGCTGCGATCGCAGCGGTAACTAGCGCGCGCTCGCCTTCCCGCCGACGTACGCCCAGAGTGCTCGCTCCACCATCACCGGCGTCCAACCGGGGCCAAGCTTGAACGCACGCTCCCGGAGCGCGTCGGCGTAACGGGCGTAGTACCCGAGTGTGAAGGCCACCTTGCCGAGGCCGGGGATCTGCGCCGCCACCAGTTCGTCGAAGAAAGGATAGATGGCCGGCTCCACCGCGGATATCACCGCCGAGGCGGTCGCCGGGCCGACGCCGGCCAGCTCCGCGAGTTTCGCGATCGGCGCGGTCGGATGGGGTACCTGTGCTAACGCCGCCGTACTCGCTCCCCGAACGGCGGCCAGTTCGTTGCCGCGCACCAGGAAGAGGTTGCGTGCGCGCCAGACACCCCGGGCCATCTTCCACTCGGTGATCTTAACGAGTTCGGCCAGCGTAACGTGGCGGGGTCGGCGGCCCTGAATGACCGCCGGCAGGACTTCGCGATACCAGCGATCCCGTTCGGGGAGTTTCGCTACTCCCTGGCGGGCGATGACATCATCGTAACTCTCCAGCGAGCGGCGCCACGCGTCGAGCTTGGATGAGGCCCAGAGCTTTGCCATGGATTACGCCGCAAATGACTCGGGCGCTGGTCGAGACCTTCTCGACCAGCGCCCGATGCCCAGCGAGCTCACTGTGCCGCGGTGGCCAGGTCCCTCACGGCGCCGGCCAGCAGCCGCACCTTGGCCGCATCGCGGGCCCCCCGTGCGTCACCGTCGAGCTGGGTTGCCAGTTGGGTCAGGGAGGTCCCCCGCGAGACTCCCGATGCCGCCTCGGCGCCGCTCAATGCCTTCCGTACCGCGGAAAGCCGGCCGGTGGCAAGGCCTTTCGACCGCTCGAGCTGATCTACATAGGCGCGCGCCAGCGCGAAGCTCGCCGGCCAGACCAGCTTGGGCTGACCCTGCGTGTTCAGGTAGTCGAAGTGCACCGACTTCGCCGCATCAATTTCATTCTGTGAGATGAGCGCGCTTGGCGTCAGCTCGAAGATGTCGAGACCGCGGGCGATCTCGGAGCTGACCATAACGCCATTGTACCAGTAGACGGACCACGACCCACCGCTGGCCATCCGGGTCGAGTCCACCGGGCCGCGATCGAAGAAGGCGATCTCCTTCGCGTGCGCGGCATCGGTCCAGTCGAAGACCGAAATCCCCCCCTGGTACCACGCCTGCACCATCACGTCCCGTCCGGGAATCGGAATCAGCGAGCCGTTGTGGGCCACGCAATTCTCCTGCGGCGTCTGCGGTGCCGGCAATTTGTAGTAGCCCTGGAACTGCATCTTGCGGTCGACAATCGTGAAGAGCGCGTCGGCGCCCCACTCGCGCGGGTCGGTCGCGCGACACTTCGGCTGTCCGCCGCCGCCCCATTCGTCGGAGAATAGGATTTTGGTGCCGTTGTTGTTGAAAGTCGCCGAATGCCAATAGGAGAAGTTGGAGTCGGACACCGCGCCGATGCGCGCCGGATGGGCCGGATCCCTGATGTCGATGAGCAGGCCGTAGCCCTCGCAGGCACCGCCGGCCATGCCGATCGCCGGATAAAGGGTGATGTCGTGACAGCTCGTGACGCCAGGGCGCGAGGCGTTCGCCGCTGCTTGGGTACCGAGCCGCGCCGCGATCCAGGCGGGCAGCCCCGCCCGGAGTGCCGCGCTGTCGGCCGCCGTGGACACGGTACCGCCGTGCGACTTCGCGATGCTGTCCAGCATTTGCTTCGTGAGAAACCCTGGGAGCACCTGATCCTGGCCGAAGATGCTTACCACGAAGTCGCCCCGTGCCTTTGCGGCGGCAACCGCGGCGATGTCGTCAGGGGCGGCACCGTGCGACTTGACCGTCGCGAGGTCGTTGAAGATCCGCGGCGAGCTCACGATGGCGGCCTGTTCGGGATGGGCCAGCGGCACCTTGATGACTTCGATGCGGAAGCGCGCCGTATTGGGATCGTCCGCGTTCGCCACGCAACCGGGAAGCTCGGTGGGCGAGCGAATTCCAGCGGAGCCGGAAACGTACACATAGACATTGTCCGGGTCCTTCGGATCCACCAGCACCGAATGCGTGTGCGAGCCTCGGCAGGTCTGCACGTTGACCAGGTTTCTTGGATGCTCGATGTCCGTAATGTCGAAGATGCGAATACCCCGGATCCGCTCGGTGCTCACGGTATCCTTGACACCCTGGTCGCCGCAGTCGACGCGTCCGGTATTTCCCTCGGCCGACACGAACAGCAGGTTCCGGTAGACCGACACGTCACTCTGTGACGCTGGGCAGTAGTTCCCTACCTTGAGGACCGGCTGGCTGGGATTGGAAATGTCCCAGATCTTGTAGCCGTTGTAATTGCCCTGGATCGCGTACCGGCCGGTGAACGCCAGGTCAGAATTGGTGCTCCCGAGAAACTTTCCCGACGGCGGCGTCTTTGAGACGACGCGGAGGTTCCACGCCGCTTCAGCGGCATCCATCTTCCCCGCACGGAGACCGATCCGAGGATCGGGGCTCGGTGCCCCGGCGGACAGGCCGCCGACCGGCGATGGGGTGTTGCCGCCCGATGAAGAAGTCGAGTGGGCGCAGGCCGCCACTGATAACAGCACGAACGCAATGGATTGGTGCACGGATGCCATGACCTATTCCTCTATTGGGGCGAAGTAACAAGGGCGGCGAGCAACTCTTCCATCCGAGCAATCTCGGTGGTTTGATCGATGTTGACGTCCGAAGCGAACTTGAACACCAGCTCATCCTGGCCGGCGCCGTAGGAGCCGAACAGCTCCTGCACCATGGAGACGGCGCCCTTGTGGTGCTGGAGCATGAATGTTAGGAACAGCCGGTCGAATTCCGTTCCCCTTGCCTGGTCCAGCTGCTGCATCTGGGCCTCGGTGAGCATGCCGGGCATCAGCATCTCATGCTCGACCCCGTTCATCGTCATCTTCATGCCGGTGGGGCTCGCCTCCGGTACCGCCTGGCGGCGATCACGGAGCCATAGCTGCATTGTGGCGATCTCGTCCTGCTGCGCATTGATGATCCGCTTGCACAAAATACGCACCGAGGAGCTGGCGCCATGGGTGGGCGCCCAGCCGGCCATCTTGATGGCCTGGGCATGGTGGCTGATCATGCCGGACATGAAGTGAACGTCCGCCGCCGTATAGGGATAGCGGGCGCTGTCGGCCCTAGCCTTGGCGATGCCAGAAACGTCGGCTTGCCCGCCGGTGGTCGGGCGGGGGGAAGTCTGTACCGCTCCTTGGGAGGTGTGGCTGCAGGCCGATAGGGCGATCGCGGCGAACAGCGTCGCGACTATCTCGCGGGCGTCTGATGGTGCCATTCCGATCACTATCCTGGGGAGGCGGCTCGAGCCGAGTACCCGTGAAGGTCTGCTTGAAGGATGGATATTACCATGGCGGGATGGGGCTGGTAAGCGGGGGCCCGATTCGAGGGTTCCGGGTCGCCGGGGCTCCCGGCCGTCGGCGCCGCCCTATACTTGGTTGGACGCCGCGCCGGAGTCCCCAGGATCACCCTTCACCGACCTGTCCTCATGGTTGAAATCCGCACTGCACGCACCTCGGACATCTCCCTCATCGCGACCCACCGGGCGAGCATGTTCCGGGACATGGGGCTGCTTCCGGACGCTTCCGCCCCCGACCTCATTGACGCGACCGGTTCCTATCTGGCGGAGGCGTTGCCGAGCGGGGAGTACGTAGGGTGGCTCGCCAGTCCCAGGGGCGAGCCCCAGACCATCGTCGGGGGGGCCGGCGTCCAGCTGCGCCGGATCCTCCCGTTTCCGTACGAGGGTACCGCAGGGCCGGCGATCGGGCTGGGTCGGCAGGGGATCGTCTTGAACGTCTACACCGAGCCGGGCTGGCGACGCCGAGGAATCGCCCGCGAGCTGATGACGGCCGTGCTGAGATGGGCCCGGACCGAGCGGCTCGAAAGTCTCGTGCTGCACGCCTCATCCGACGGTCGCGCCCTGTATGAGGAGCTCGGCTTTACCGCGACGAATGAAATGCGCTTGGGGGCCTAACCCGCCCTTGCTGCTGGCAGCCTCCCGCGCCTCGGGCTACCATTAGCCCTACGAGCAGACGGCTGCGGCCGTAACCTACTCCCCAGGCGGCCTGGAGACTCCACGTGAGCACAGCCTCAGCGATCCTGTTGTTGCTCCTGGTTATGGATCCGCTGGGAAACATTCCCTTCTTCCTGGCCGCCTTGGCACCCGTCGAGGCCGCCCGGCGAGGGAAGGTCGTGGTTCGGGAGTTGCTCATCGCCTATGGCGTGATGGTCGGGTTCCTCTTCCTGGGTCGCCCACTGCTCACCCTGCTGGCTATCTCCGGCCCCGCTCTCACAATCGCGGGCGGGGTCATTCTGTTCCTGATCGCTCTCCGAATGGTCTTTCCGCCTGCGACGGGGGCCCTGGCGGAAACGGTTCAGGGCGAGCCGCTGATTGTGCCCCTCGCGATTCCGTACGTCGCGGGGCCGTCGGTCTTGGCAACGGAGATTCTGCTGATGAACCGCGACCCGACCCGGTGGGGCACGTGGTGGGTGGCGCTGACCGCGGCCTGGCTGGCAACCGCGGTCCTGCTGATGCTCGGAAGCCGGCTCGGCGCCACCTTGGGGGCTCGGGGAATGATCGCGATCGAGCGCCTCATGGGAATGATCCTGGTGGCGGTCGCGGTGCAGATGTTCCTGTCGGGCGTGACGGAGTACCGGATGTGAAGCCCCAGCCTCTTCGTCCAGAGTGACGCCATGCCCGAGGAGCTTCCTGCGTCCTACTACCTCATGTGTTCGGCGTGCCGAACTCCCGGTTCGAACGCGGACGCCCATGTGGTTCCGCGGTGGAATCCGGACCTGCGCAGAATCGTCACGGTGTACCGGTGCGGCAATTGCTGGTTGCGGTCCCTTGCTGAATTGCGGGCAACGGCGGCGTCGGACAAGGCCGACGTCCGGATGAGCTTCGGTGACTTTCTGGTTCGGCACGGCCTGATCCGGGAGGCCGAAACGATCCGCGGGGCTCCACCCGGAGAACAACTGACGCAAATCCTCGCGATTCTGGACGCCCTCCAGGCGGGTACGATCACACTAAACCCCTAGATTTGAGCAATGCCGCCAGCCGAGCAGGTGTACCGATGAACGCGCACGACCGAGCCAGTCACGAAGCGCGAATCCGGGCTCTCGACGCATCCTGGCTTGCCGCCGCCGCGAACCGGAATCTCGATGGCATGCTGGCCATTTATGCTCCGGATGCCCAGGAGCTCCTCCCCAGCCTGCTCCCGATCGTCGGCCGGGAGGCCATCCGGACGTTCTACGCGGGGGTCCAGGTCGAGTATCCTCGACACGCCTATCAGTTTGAACAGACCGAAATCTGGATTGCCAAGTCAGGCGATCTGGCGGTGGCGCGCGGTACCTACCGTTTCACGCCGGATACCGAGCATCCCGACTCGGCACAAACGGGGAAGTTCGTGGGCGTGTGGCGTCGCGCCGACGGGGACTGGCGGCTCGCACTCAACATCTCGAACGAAGACCCGCCGGCGGCGGGTTAACCCGCGCCCGTTGCGTGGCAAAATCCTCGATCCAGCTCCGACGCGCCGGGATCGCCGCCCGGACCTTCGCTGAAGCCTTCGGCGCCGACAAACGGGCCGAAGACATGGCGGTCCACCTCGCCACGGCCTACGGGCTCCCGCAGCAGAGCAGAGAGCTGGCGGATCCGGCCTACATCACCCTTCTCATGACCCAGGCAGCCGAGCTCGGTGCCTACGCCCAGGTCCGCCGCCATCCGCCGCCGCCGTGCGTGCGGGGCCCGGCACCGGTTGAGCTCTACCGGTTCTATGTCGACCGGGCCTGGCGAGGGCAGGGAGTCGCTCAGCACTTGATGCGGGCCGTGCACACCGCCGCGCTCGAGCTCGGCGGCCGAACGCTCTGGCTGAGCGTTTGGGAGCGCAATCCGCGCGCCATTTCCTTCTATGCGAGGTGCGGCTTCCATGCGGTCGGGACGGCGGACTTCTATGTCGGGCCGGACCGTCAAACGGATCGGATTCTGGAACGAGGAGTGGATCGGGACGAGACCGGCCCTCCATGACCCGTTGGTCCGCCGCGCCGGGGCGTTGGCGCGGCGGCCACCGCGCGGGTAAGATCAACCGCGCTGGCGTGGCAGAAGCGCACGCCGCTCGGCGGCGTGACGGGAAGGAGTGAAGCGATGACTACCCGGACGCTGACCGCTCTGACAGGTCTCATGGCGCTGCTCAGCCCGCTGGTGCCCCTCTACGGCCAGGAAGCGATCACTCTCGACGTCGATCTTGACCACATCATCCTCGCGACCCCTGACCTGACTCGGGGAATCGAGGAATTTGCCCGTCTTACCGGAGTCGTTCCCCGCCGCGGTGGCCAACACCCGGGTCGCGGGACGGAAAACCCTTTGGTCAGCCTCGGCGCCGGTCACTATCTGGAGTTGCTCGCCCCGATCGTTCCCACGGCGGATTCCACGTCCGTTCGCCTCATCCCGGTGGGCTGGGCGTTGCATACGCGCGCCCTGCCGAGTCTCCTGACCCGCGTCCGCGCCCAGGGCTTCCAGCTCCTCGGCCCGGTGCCGGGCTCCCGGCGCACGCCCGATGGCACGCTCCTCGAGTGGCGGACCGCCTCACCCGGAGGCCCCGGACTCGAATCGGCGCCGTTCTTCATCGAATGGGCGGGCGGCACCCCGCATCCGAGCATGACCTCGCCCGGAGGTTGTCGACTGGTCAGCTTCGAGCTGGTGGTAACGGAGACCAGCCGGCTGGAGGAGTTCTTCAAGGCCGTCGGGTATCAGGCGACGATCCGTTCGGGCAGCCCGAGGAGCCTGCGACTCACGGTCGAATGTCCGCGCGGTCGAGTGTCCTTTGCTTCGTGAATGGCGTTATGCCGGTTGCGTTCTCGGTGGTGAATACGCTATGCCTGGTCGGGGCGGCCTGGTTATCGGCGAGGCCGTGAACCCGGTAATCTGGCTGTCATCCGCCGGTCATCGAGCGGCCTTACAGTTCGACGGCCCCAGTTGTCGCGCGCTCCGTACCTGACTCCGTCGCCACCTCGACAGACTCACTTCTCGAACCCCGGGCTCTGCTGGATGCTTGACATCGCAAGTATTGGTGGGTGGACGGTCTTGGCGATCGGCTATCATCTCACGAGCCGCCTGACCTACGTCGTCGGTGTGGGCGTCGCCCTCAGCCAACAGGAGCGCCATCAGTCCCTTACCCGACAGCATGGAGATGAGGCGGGGTTCGTCCGATTCCGCCGCTGGGCGGCTATTGTGATGAACAACGACGCCGTGAGCTTCGTTCTCCTGTGCCTGGTCACTCGCCAAACCGTTCCACCGGAGTTCCGGTCGCCGATGTTCCTCGTCACGGCGGTGTTGCTCGTCCTTCTGGGCATTTCGGTCAAGCTATGGGCGGCGGCCCGGCTGGGACCCGGGGCCTACTATTGGCACAACTTCTTCGTCGCCGGGGACGCCGTCACCCCCAATCCGCCGGGTCCGTACCGCTACCTCAAGAATCCCATGTACACGGTCGGCTACCTCCATGCCTATGGACTGGCCCTCGCGTTCGGGTCCTGGCCGGGGCTGGCCGCCGCGGCATTCGATCAAGTGGCGATTCTGCTGTTTCATCAATGGGTAGAAGGACCTCATTACGAGCGCCTGACCCGGCGGCAATCACGAGGCTGATTCGCCGGCGCTGTTTCCCCTGGCCCGTTTCGACGCCACGTCATCTCCTGGCGGTGGAGGCGTGGTTCATTCCGCGCCCCCTGCGGCAACCGGTCGTTGCCTGACCGGCGCTCGCTGCTGCCGCAGCTCCGGCCGCTCGCCGTTCAAGGCCCGGGCAATCGGGGCGGTGGGCCAGTGCTGACGCAGCGAGTGCACGATCACCGGTAGACCCCGGAGGACACAGAGAACGACCGCCACCCACGCGACCGCGCGGAGCGCGGCCGGAATAGAAGCCATTGCCCCGATCCGGAGCGTCCCCTCGGGGAAGCCACTGAGCGCCTGTACCAGGGCCAGCCCGCAGAACGTGGTGATCTTGCTGACCGAGTACCCGACTCGCATCCAGGTCGAGCCGACCAAGAACCGGCCGAGCGCCGTGCGATGCTGGGCGAAGGGCGCCATTCCCTGGGCCACCCCGATGCTCCGGAACGCATCGGTCAGTGTCGTCCTCGCAATGACGATCAGGGGAATGGCCGCCGGAATCATGCGTAGGTCGGCGAAGCACACCCACAAGACCAGCTCGTAGGTACGGTCAACGGCGATGTCGAGGACGCTGCCGAACAGCGTGGTCTGCCCGGTCTTGCGGGCCACCATCCCGTCCACCGTGTCGAGCATGAGTCCTAGAAAGAGCAGAACCACCGCGGCGAGTCGAACCGGCGGTGACCCCAGGAACAGGGCCAGCACGTTGATCAGCAGGAGCGGAAGTCGAGAGAGCGTGATCCAGTTGGCCAGCACGGTACCCCTCCGATCGGGTAGGCATGGGCAAGCTGATCGCCACCCGTGACTCGCGCGTGACCCCAGGTTCTAGGGATCAGGCCTTCTCCGAAGGCCGTCGGACTCGAGCCCCTGCGGACCGCCGCGCCAGTCCTCGCCAGGTTTGGAATTCACGATGGAGCCGTTCATCGGATATCCTCCGCCCTCGGAATCCACGGCCGTTTCGGATGGTGCTGGCCGGCCCGGGCCTACTGTTCGGTCAGGCGACGGTCCGCGGTGTCATCCTGGCCGAGCGGACACGCTTCGGATCGTCTTCCGGCTGACGGTGGCCCCGGTCACGCTGGATCCGATCAGGGTCGAGGCGCGGGCGGTGGAGGCAATCAACCCCATGATGACCGGGTTTAAGGCCTTCAAGCCCGCCGGAATCCTCTTCACGCCCCCGTGTGACGCCGGTATCTTTCCGCGATGAGCGACGCCACCGATCCACGCCAGGTGTTTCGCCGACTCCATCAGGCTGGGTGCTTCGTCATTCCTAACCCATGGGATTGCGGCAGCGCCCGCCTGCTCGTCCAGCTCGGATTCCCGGCGCTTGCCACCACGAGCTCGGGATTCGCCTGGTCCCTCGGTCGGCCCGACAATCACGTGTCGCTGGAGGAGGCGTTGGCCCATTTTCGATCCGTCGCTCAGTCCGTCGAGGTGCCGGTCAACGCGGATTTCGAGGGTGGCTTTGCGATCACGCCGGCCGAAGTCGCCAGCAACGTCCGCGCCGCGACCAGTACTGGGATCGCCGGGCTCTCGATCGAAGATTCCACCGGGGACGCGTCGAGCCCGCTGTTCGATTTTGCCCTTTCGGTCGCGCGGATCCGGGCGGCTCGAGGAGCGATCGATGCCAGTGGGACGGGCGTCCTGCTGACCGCGCGCTCGGAGGGCTTCATCGTCGGGCGCCCCGACCTCGACGAGACGATCCGCCGGCTCTCGGCCTACGCCGAGGCCGGAGCCGATTGCCTCTACGCCCCGGGCATTCGCGCCAAGGCCGACATCGCAGCGGTGGTTGGGGCGGTCGCCCCCAAACCGGTCAACGTCCTCGTCGGCACCGACTTCACCACGGTGGCCGAGCTGGCGCGGGCGGGAGTCCGGCGGGTCAGCGTCGGCGGCGCCCTGGCCCGCGCGGCATGGTCTGGCTTCCTTGCCGCAGCGAGGGAAATCGCCGAGCAGGGAACTTTCACGAAACTCGCCGGTGCCATTCCGTTTGCCGATATCAACGGGTCCTTCATCTCCGAGTGACCCAGTGCCGCGGCCGCGCGGTAGACCCACAAGTCGTCGGGCGGCCCCCCTTTCTGGAGCGATCACGCATGCACGGGGATCCACTCGAGGCGTTGCCGGCGCGCCGCGGGCACTTCCTGCTCGAGTCAGGCTACCACACCGACGTGTGGCTCACCCTCGACGCGCTTTTCCGCCAGCCTCGGGCCCTGACGCCCATGGTCACCGCGCTGGCCGCCCGCCTGGCCCCGCATCGCGTGGCGGGCGTGTGCGGCCCGCTCCTGGGGGGCGCCTTTCTCGCCCAAGCCCTCGCCTCGACGATGGGGGTGGAGTTTTATTTTTGTGAACGGATTCCCGCGACCGAAGGCCCGGGCCTCTTCACCGCCGCGTATCGCCTCCCGGAGGGCCTGCGCCGACCGGTCCGAGGGCTTCGGGTCGCGGTCGTGGATGACGCCATCAGCGCGGGATCGTCGGTCCGCGCAACAGCCGCGGCCCTGCAGGCTGCGGGAGCCTCAATTGCCGTGGTCGGGACGCTCCTTGCCACCGGTACCATCGCCCTCGGGCATTTCGCCCAACTTGGCGTGCCGGTGGAGGCGCTCGACCGTCGGGAGCTGACCCTGTGGGCTCCAGCGGACTGTCCGCTGTGCCGCGATGGAACGCCGTTGGAGGACCCCACCCGGATCGAAGGACCTGGCTGAGGGACACCGCGCGGGGCGCCTGACCCGCGTTTGTCACGGGCTCCGGGGCGAGGATACTGTCCTCGAGCGATCACTTGCAACGGAGGGACCACCGTGGCGAAGAAAAAGGCGGCCAAGAAGATCGCGAAGCGACCGGCGAAGCGAGTCCCGAAAAAGGCGGCGAAACCCCGCGCCGCCATCCTGACGAACTTCTGGGCGAAACTCTCGGTGCTCCTTGTCGTTCTGGCCCTGGGGTTTGCCGTGCTCGGGTCGAAGCTGATCGGTGAGCAGCATCGCGATCGAATCAATTATGCCGAGGCGGACGCGGCTCGCTGGAGC
>JBGPVQ010000038.1:0-11807 GCA_041491785.1 Gemmatimonadota bacterium
ATCTTCGCTACATCACGAATTCTTCGATCGTGGCGCAGAATTCGATCGACCCGCGGGTGACCACCGCCCAGATCACCAGCCAGGCCAACTTCACCAAGCGGTATCCGTGGGGAAGCCTGACCCTCGGGGGGAGCCGGCGCCAGAACATCAGTGACGGGAGCGGAACGATGACCGCACCGTCGCTCACGGTCAGTCCCAAGCCGATCGATTTCGGTCCCAGCGTCACCTGGTCGCCGAATCTGTCCATCACCAACGACCTGAGCTTCAAGACCCCGCTCGAAAAACTCCTGATCCCCCGGCCGGACGGGACGGTGGACTCGCTCACCCTCACCGGAAGCGCGCGAGTCTCGAACCTGTCGCTGGACACGCCGCTCCGGATCGGTTCGTTTAACTGGAGAAATTCGGTCCGCATTCTCGACAGCGATTCCTCCGGCCGCCGAACCGAGTCGTTCCGCGCGCCGAATCTCAACACCCCGGACCCCAACGATTCGATCACCGTCACCCAGGTTCGAAACGGCGGGTTCTCCACCTCGGTCGACTGGGACACCGGATTCAACCTGCCGATCTTTTTCCGCTCCACCTGGAAATTCACGCCCAGCGTCGGCATCACCAACGCCAGTACGTCCGGCCCGTTCGCGGTCCGCAACGCATCGACCGGGGGACGCTTCGTGCGGCAGGGAAAGCGGCTGCAGTTCAGCCTTTCGATCTCCCCGACGTTTTTCGGGCGATTCCCCGGAATTCTGGGAACCTCCGCCATCCGTCACAGCATTTCTCCGATTCTGTCCTACACCTACTCCCCCAGCGCGAACGTCCCCGAAGAGTACGCCCGGGCGGTAGCCGGTCCGGGACGTCCGCTAAATCTCCGAAGCCCGGCTTCTCAGAATCTGTCGCTCTCGCTCAGCCAGAATATCGAGGCCAAGGGGCGCCCGGCACCGGGCGATTCGACCGGCCAGTCCGCCAGGAAATTCCGCATCCTGAGCATCAACACCAGCTCGATCGGATATGACTTCGAGCAGGCCAAGCTGCCGGGGCGGACCGGGTGGACGGCGCAGGGGATGACCAACCAGCTCGCGAGCGACGTCATCCCCGGGTTCAGTTTGAGTATCGGTCACGATCTCTGGCAGGGACCGGTCGGCTTCCGGAGCGCGCGCTTCAAGCCGTTCCTCACCAGCGTCTCGACCAGCTTTTCGGTCAACGCCGGCACCTTCCGGAAGTTCGGCGCCCTCCTTGGCCTGGTCAGCCGGAGCGCCGATTCCGGAGTCCAGCGCCCGCCCCAGGGTCAGGCTCTGGGAGTCGGCGGCATCCCGCCCCCCGGGGACATCCGTCGCAATATGATTCTCCAGCCGACCCAGATCCTGGAGCGGGGCAGCCGGCCGTTCAACGCCAATTTCACTGTCAATATTTCCCGGACCCGCCCCGGCGTGGGGCTGAACGGCGCTCCCATCAAGTCCCAGAACCAGAGCAGCGTCGGGATCAACACCAGTTTTTCTCCCACCCGGTTCTGGGGCGTCAGCTGGGCCACCCAATACAACGCCACGCTGGGCCGCTTCGAGTCGCAGCAGATCGGGCTGAGCCGCGATCTCCACGAGTGGCGCGCGGCGTTCAATTTTTCGAAGACGCCGAACGGAAACTTCGCCTTCTTCTTCTCGGTCTACCTGACCGACCTGAACGCCCTCAAGTTCGATTACAATCAGACCACCATCCGGCCGTAGCCCCGGCGGTGTGCCCCGTGATCGATTCCGGGCTTACCTTTCGGACATGCCCCACCCCTCGCTGATCCTCGATGGCGGCCATCTTACCGTCGAAGACGTGGTCCGGGTTGCGCGCGGTACCGGCGCAACGGTGGCTGCGGCGCCTGAGGCGCTTGCCCGCGTGGCCGCCTCCCGCACCGTGGTTGACGCCGCCATGGGCCGCGGCGAAACGATCTACGGGATCAACACCGGTTTCGGAAAGCTCGCGAACGTGCGGATTGCCGCCGACCAGCTCGATCGGCTGCAGACCAACCTGATCCGGAGCCACGCCGCGGGCGTCGGCGCGCCGCTTCCGGCCGAGGTGGTCCGGGCGATGATGTTACTTCGGGCGAATGTGCTGTTGCGCCCGACCAGCGGCGCGCGGCCTGCGCTCGCCGAGGCGGTCCTCGCGCTGCTCAACGCCGGCTTGGTGCCCTGGGTGCCGGAGCAGGGGAGCGTAGGTGCGAGCGGAGACCTGGCCCCCCTGGCCCATCTCGCGCTGGTGCTGATGGGCGAGGGCGATGTCTTGGACGATGGCCCAGGCCGCCGCCCGACGGGGCCGGCGCTCCGCGCCGCCGGCCTGACCCCCTTCCGCCTTGCGCCGAAGGAGGGCCTCGCGTTCATCAACGGGACTCAGGCGCAGACCGCCCTGCTCGCCCTCCTGGTGCACGACGCGGAAGTTGTCTGGCGCTCGGCACTGGGCGCGGCCGCGATGAGTCTGGAAGCGCTGCGGGGAACTCCCACGCCGCTCGACCCCCGGATTCACGAGAATCGCCCGCACGACGGGCAGCGAAGGGCGGCCGAGCTGATGCGGAGCCTGCTCGCCGAAAGCGAGATTCGGGAGTCGCACCGGGAGAACGACCCGCGGGTGCAGGACGCCTACAGTCTGCGCTGCACTCCCCAGGTGCTGGGCGCCGTCGCGGACGCGATCGCCTTCTCCCGGCGCGTCGTGGAAGTCGAACTCAACGCCTCCACCGACAACCCGCTGGTCTTCGGCGAGGGAGAGGTCCTCTCCGGCGGCAATTTTCATGGCCAGCCGGTGGCGCAGGCTCTCGATTTCCTCGCCATCACCCTGACGACCCTGCAGGCACTGGCGGAACGGCGCATCGAGCGCCTCGTGAACCCCGATCTGTCGCAGGGCCTGCCCGCGTTCCTGACCGCCGATCCGGGGCTCTCCTCCGGCTACATGATGGTGCAGATCACTGCGGCGTCGCTGGTCGCCGAATCCCGGACCCTCGCCTATCCCGCATCCATCGGATCGATCCCGACCGACGCCAACCAGGAAGACTTCGTGCCGATGGGCATGGCGGCGGCATTCAAGGCCCGGCGAATTTTGGCCAATGCCCAGCGGGTGGTCGCCGCGGAGTTTCTGTGTGCCGCCCAGGGTCTCGAATTCCTCCTCCCTCTCTCCCCCGGGAAAGGGGTCCTGGCGCTGTATCGCCGGATCCGGGGAATGCCCGAGGGGGTTCCTCCCCTTACCGAGGACCGACCCCCGGCGCCCGATCTGGAGCGCTTGGCGCGGGCGGTCGCGGAAGGCAGCCTGGACCCCGGCCGCTGATTACTTGCCCCCCGCCGCTCCCCTTTCCTATCTTACTGTGCTGCAAGTCTTTTCGCCGTCGGCGTCCCTTCGCCCGCGAGCCGCATGAATCTGGATAAGCTCAAAGAGGCGGCTCGGAAATTCGAGCAACGCGAGGAGTGGCGCCGAGCGATCGACGTCTACCTCCAGGCCATCCGGGAGGCGGAGGAGGCCGGCGGCGAGGGGACTCAGGATCCCGCCCTCTACAACCGGGTCGGGGATCTGGAAATGAGGGCGGGGGACGCGTTGGCTTCGCTCCGCGCCTACGAGCAGGCTGCCGAGTTGTACGCGGATCAAGGCTTCTTCAACAACGCCATCGCCCTCTGCGGCAAGATTCTCCGCGCCAATCCGAGCCGCACCGCCACCTACCTGCGGCTGGCCCAGCTTCACGCCCGCAAGAACTTCGTTGGCGAAGCGAAGAAGAACCTCCTGGAGTACCTCGATCGCATGAATGGGGTCGGCCAGCTGGAGGAGGCCTTCGCCGCCGTCAAACTCTTCGCGGACCAATTCTCGGCGAACCCCGATATCCGCCTGATGCTGGTGGAGCTGCTCCGCGCCTCGTCGCGCACCGAGGAAGCCAAGGAACAGCTGGAGAAGCTCGCCACCGAGCTCGAGGCCCGCGGCGACGCGACCGGGGCGCGTCGCACCCGCGCGCGATTGCACGCGATCGACGTCGAGGGCCCCGTAGGCCACGCCACCCGGCCCTCGCCGAACGATCTGGTCTTCCTGGACACCGGCGAGGGACGGTCGGTCGGGGTGGGAGGCCCCGACCAGGTGGAAGGGCTGGTTTCCAGCGCATCCGAGCAGCTGGTCTCCCGGCCCGCCAAGAGCATCGTGGTGGACACCATCGAGCACGCCGCCGAGTCGCTGGATGCCTCGGCGGCAGGGGGCGAGGCCCTCTCGGTGGACGGGAGCGCCATGGCCGGCGCGGGCGAAGCGTGGAACGGCGACGTCGTGACGCTCGATGGTCTCGACCTGATTACTGCGGACTCGGCCAGCCCGGTCGAGGGGGTCGCCACAGAGGAAGACCTCCCAATGATCGAGCTCGACGAGGGCGCGCTCGAGTGGGGCGAGACCTTGAGGACCGAGCCCTCGCCGGGCTGGCTGGCCGACGGCGCCGGCGAGGCTGCCCTCGCGGCGGATACCCCCGAATCGCTCCGCGCCACCGAGTTCGACGACGTCGAGGCGGCGTTCCCGCCGGCGGCGAAGGCGCCGCCGGCCTCTGGAGTCGGCGACCTGATGTTTCTGCAACTGCAGGAGGGCGCCGGTGGCCTGGATCCCTCGGTGGCCATCGAGCCGGGCACGGCCCTGCTGGACCGGGCGCGCCAGCTGCTGGACCTGGGGGACCGAGAGGGCGGCGTTCACGCGCTCAGCGAAGCGCTCCGCCTTTTCGAGGCGGAGGGACGCTGGGGTGACGCGCTGCAGGTGGCCGGCGATCTGGTACGACTGGAACCCGAATCGGTCGATCGGTACCAGAAGCAGGTCGAGGTCGCCTACCGCGCGGGGGAGCGCCCGGCGTTGGTGGCGGCGTATCTCGAGCTCGCCGACGCGCTGGTCCGGCGCGGGGCGGTGGACCATGCGGTGCATGTGTACCGCCACGTCCTGGAGCATGAGCCGGACAATCAGCCGGCCAGGACCGCGATCGCGCTGCTCATGCCCACCCCGATGGCCCCGGCGCCGCCGGCCGCGGAGCAGCCCCTCCCGGCTGACGACTTCGTCGATCTGGGCGCGCTCATCCTGGATGACCAGCAGGTGCGGGACACCCGGATGCGGGTCGACCAGGGCGACCCCATCGAAAACGAAGACCAGGCGTTTCACGAGGCCTTGGCGGACTTCAAGCGCGGCATCGAGGCGAATCTCGACGCCGACGATTTCCAATCCCACTACGATCTCGGCATTGCCTTCAAGGAGATGGGGCTGATCGACGAGGCCATCGCCCAGTTTCAGAAGGCGCTTCGGTCGCCGGAGGGGCGGCTCAAGACCTCGGAGCAGCTGGGCATCGCTTTTTACGAGAAAGGCCAGTTCACCATTAGCGAGGCGGTTCTGCGGCGGGCCGTCGAGGGGCTGGCCGGTGCGGACGACGAAAAGATCGGCCTGATCTACTGGTTCGGCCGGGCGCTTGAAGCGCAGCACCGGGGGCGTGAGGCCCTGCCGCTGTATGAGCGGGCGCTCGCCGTGGACATCCGCTTCCTCGATCTGAGCGAACGGGTCAAGCGGCTCTCCTCGGAGGCGCCCCGGTGACCTCCGGCACCGCCGCGATCTCCCTCGGCACCCTCCAAGCCGGCATCCACGACCGGCTGGTCGGTGTGCGACAGGAAATCCGTCGTCTCATCGAGGCCGATTTCCCGCTGATCGCCCAGGTGAACTCTCACCTGACCCAGATGCAGGGAAAGATGTTCCGGCCGACTCTCCTTCTGCTGGCCGACGCGGCCACCGGTGCGGAGCCCGATCCGGGTGCCGTCTCTCTGGCCGCGGTGGTCGAGCTCATCCACCTCGCGACTCTGGTCCACGACGATGCGGTGGACCACTCGGTGCTCCGCCGCGGGATGCCCACCATCAACGCCAGGTTCAGCCACCAGATCGCCGTGATCATGGGGGACTATCTCTACTCCCGCGCAGTAATCGAGCTGGTGCGCGTGGGCGATCTCGAGCCGCTCCGCGTGCTGTCCCGGATGACCAATGAGATGACGGTGGGGGAGATGCGGCAGCTCCTCGCCCACGACCCGCTGGCCTTCTCGGAGGCGGACTACGATCTCCTCATCCGCGCCAAGACGGCATCCCTTATCTCGGGTGCCTGCGAAGTGGGCGGCCTCCGTGGCACGCCGGTCGAACGGGAAGCGATGCGCCGGTTCGGGGAGTGCCTCGGCATGGCCTTCCAGATCGTGGATGACCTCCTCGACTTCACCGGGGACGAAGCCGATACCGGAAAGCCCGCGGGCCTCGATTTGCGCGAGCACAAGGTCACGCTCCCGTTGATTTACGCGCTCCCCCGAATGCCGGCGGCCCAGCGGAAACAGGTCGAGACCCTCATGGCCAACCCGGAGCCGAGCGATCCGGAAATCGCCGGCGTCGTCGCCGCCGTGTCGGAGTGCGGCGGCCTGGAGTACGCGCGGGAGCGAGCCCACGCCCTCTGCCTCCGCGCCGAAGCGGAGCTCGAGAGCTTCCGGCCATCCGCCGCGCGCGAATCACTCCGCGCCAGCCTGGTCTACGTTCTCGAACGGAGGGGATAATGGCCCAGGGTCCCCGGCGTCCCCGATTCTACCTCGCCGTCCTCCTCACCGGATTCCTGGTCGGCGGATTTTTGAACGCCTTCCTCAAAGCGGTGCTGCCGGACAGTCCGACGAAATCATTCTTCACCTACTCGGTCACCCCGGAGTTCGGGCCTGTTCCGATCAACCTGCTCGTAGTACACTTCACCGTCGGCCCGGTGGGGTTGGAGCTGTCGCTCATGAGCTTGATCGGTGTGGCGTTGGCATACCTGGTCGCGAAGTCACTCTTCTAGCAGGCCGCACGAGGATTGTATGGGCAATCTGGGCTTTTCCGAGATCATGATCATTCTGGTGGTGGTGTTGCTGGTCTTCGGGGCCAAGCGGCTCCCCGAGATCGGCGCCTCCATGGGGAAGGGCATTCGCGAATTCAAGCGAAGCCTCTCCGACGCGACCGACGCGGTCTCCCAGCTGCCCGAAGAGCGGAATGCGCCGCCCCGCAGCATCGACGCGCCGCCGCAGTCCACTCCGAGCAGCGGGGAGCCAAAGCGGCTTTCCCAGTAGCGCTGCTCCAGCACGGAAAAAAGAGCGAGGCGGTCCGGCCACCAGCCGGACCGCCTCGTCGTTGGAATCCAGCGCGGCGGCGTCAGCGCACCGGGACCGGTGCCGATGCGGCCGCTTGCGCGTTGGTCTTGTAGATGTCCGTACGGCGGTCCACCACCTTGGCGCTGGCCCGGAGGGCGGTGACGTAGGCGCGGACCCGGCTCTGTCGCGCCCCCTGCAGCGCCTCGCCTCGGATGCTCGGCAGGTTCTTGACGAACTCCGCCGAGTCGGCGGGAGTCCGCTCCAGCCCCTCGAACAGGTAGATGCCGGCCTCGGCGCTCACTGGTCCGGAAATCTGGCCTTTGCCGGCGCCGAACGCCGCGCCGATCAGCTCAGGGTCCTGGAAGGGCGTGCCAAGCCGCGAGAAGGGACCCAGTTCCTGGTACTTGAGACCGGGGCCCTGGGCCAGCTGCTTCAGGGGCGATCCCTGTTTCGCCTGGCCCGCGAGCCGCTCCGCAATTGCCTTTGCCGCGGTGCGCTTCTTCGCCAGACGAACCTGGGCCTCCACTTGGCTCCGGACCGCTGCGAGCGGAGGAATTCCTTCGGCAAGCGTGCTGTCGAGGCGGAGGACGACGTAAGCGGCATCGGCCTCCATCACCGCGCTCTCCTCGCCCGGCTTCGCCTGAAACGCCCAGACGCTCGCGTCGGGGATCGATCCGGTCTCCGGGGTGTACACGCGCTGGCCCTCGGCGACCGGGCCAGTGCTCCGAATCGGGAGCTTGAGGGCGCTCGACGCCGTGTCGAGCGCGGTGGGCTCCAGCCGCTCCGTGGCCAGCTGCTCCAGCGAGTCGGCCCGCCGGTCCAGGCGGTCCCGGTGCACGCCGGTGACCTCGATCGAGACCAGGATGTGGCGCGACTTGAAGGTGTCCCCCTTGCGGCTCTCGACCTGGATCAGGTGGAAGCCGAACGAGCTCCTCACCGGTTCGGAAAGCGTATTGAGCGGGAGGGACATTGCCGCGGCGCCGAACGCCGCATCCACGCCGGCCTTGTTCATTTCACCGAGTTCGCCGCCGGCCCGTCCCGACACGGTATCCGCCGACTCCCGCCGGGCGACCTCGGCAAAGGGGGCGCCCTTGAGGATTTCCTCGTGGAGCGTCCGCGCCCGCAGCAGGGCGGCTGCGGTGTCCGAGGCGTCGGGGAGGCGTGGCAGCGCCACCAAGCTCAAGTACGCCGTCCGCGGGCGCTTGAACTCGTCGCGATGAGCCCCGTAGTAGCTCTCGACCTCCGCGGCACTCACCGGGACATCTTTGTCAGCGATGGCTGCCGCGGGGTCCACGATCAGGGCGCCGAGCTTCGCGGTTTCCTTCTCGTCCCGGTAGCGCTCCCAGAGCGCCGCGTTGGAGAGATACACGTCGCCGATAACGCCGCGCAGGAGCTTCCCGCGCAGGAGCTCCTCGCGGTATCGGTCCTCCAGCAGGGGGATGGTCGCCTGTCCGCCGGCGGAGGCCAGCCACCGTTGATACTTCCCGAGGTCGAATTTCCCGTCGGTTTGAAACTGCGGTTCCTGAGTGATTTCGCGGAGCGGGGCACTCCGGATTGCCTCGGCAACCTCCTCCGGGCTCACCCGCAATCCGCGCCGGTCGTACTCGGCACGGAAAATGATATCCTGGATGTACTGTTCCCAGACCTGGTTGCGGACCTGGGCCACTTCTTCAAGGCTCAGGGAGGCACCAGTCTGGCGCTGTCTGGCCTCGATGGCCTGCTGGACCGACGCCTGAAACGTCCGCGCGTCCACGGAGGAGCCGTTGACCTTGCCGACGGAAGTCTTTGTCAGCAAGCCACCTCCGCCGCCGAGGCCGCTGAGGTCGTAGACCAGCCAGACGAAGAATGCAATCGTCGTCACCAGAATCATCGGTTTGGCGGCGTTGCGAAAAAATTGCATCATGAGAGGGAACCGGTCCGGTCGGCCTAAGGGTATGAAGCCCTAAAACTTAACCGGCAGGGCGGGTCACCTCAAGGATGGCGATCCGACTAGCGCCAAGCGACGTTAGGGCGGTGGTCGGTCGACCTCGATCCCAACTCTCAGGACTCAGCCGACAGGGCGAGACATGGCCTTTCCCAGCGAAGTCGAGAAGCTCGAGCGCCGTTGGTCCGAGAATCAGCTCGGGCTGACTTTCGCGCCCCTTGCAGAGGCCTATCGCAAGGCCGGCGAGACCGCGAAGGCGCTCGAGCTGCTCGAGACCGGACTCGCCCAGCATCCCAACTACATCCCGGCGCACATCGTCCGGGGCCGCTGTCATCTCGATTCAGGCGCCGACGGCGAGGCCGAGCTTGCGTTCCTGCGGGTCAGCGAGTTGGACCCCGAAAACGTCATCGCCCTGAAGAGTCTGGCGGAGCTCTCCGAGCGGGCCGGCCGTCTCCCGGAAGCCATTCATCGGCTCGAGCTTCTGCTCGAAATTGACCGGAACAATGAGGAGGCGCGCGGCCAGCTGGAGCGGGTGCGTGAGCTTCCGGTGGTCCAGGCCGCGGGACCGGCGGTGACCGCCGAACCCCTCGCCGCGGACTCGCCGGCTGGTGCCGATGAGCCGCCTTTGGGTTTCGAACCCACTGCGGAGCCGAATCAGGCGGAAGTGCTCGAGGCCAACGCTCCCCGAGCGTCCGGCGAGGATGCCTTCGTCGACACCATGGACCCCGACGACCTGCGTCCCGGCACCGCAGCTGAATTCCAGGTCCCCAGCGATGCGGAGACGCTTCGTCCCAGCGATGAGCGCCTCGAGGACATCGTCCTGGGTGTGGAACCTCCCGATCACGCGCAGCCCGACGTTCCCCTTGCCGCGCCGGAAGGAATGCTCCTCCCCCCGGGTTCCGAGCCGGTGGAGGCCATCGAGACCGAAGGATTCGTTCCGGTGGGGGATCTCACTGCGCTGATGGCGTTCATCCCCGACGCGGCTCCCCGCTCGGAGGCGCCGCCCCCCGCGCCACCGCCATCCGAGCCGGAAGGTGCGCCCGAGCCGGAATTGCAGCAGATTCCCGCGGTGGACACTCGTCAACCGGAAGCCGTGCCGAGGCCGGAACCCGAGCTCGAATCCGAGCCGACGGCGGCCACCGTGGAGCCCGAGCTGGTGGTCACTGAGACCATGGCGGAGGTCTTTCTGCGTCAGGGTCACCGAGAGCTGGCCCGCGCGGTGTACGATCAGCTTGCCCGGCGGGACCCCGAGAATGGGCGCATCGCTTCCGCGCTGGCCGGCCTCAACGCCGATCGTGCGCCGCCGGCCCTGGCGCCGGCCGCGCCGGGTGGGCCGAAGAAGCACTTCGCTGCGGGGGAAACTGGCGGTCGTTCGGTGGAGAACCTCTTCGGTGCGCTGCTTTCCGCTCCCCGTCCCACCGTTGCCGCGCCGGTGCACCCTCCCACCTTCGAGTCCCCCCGCCGCGCTTCGGGTGAGCCGACCCGCCCCGCGCAGGAATCGCTGAGCCTGAGCGCGGTGTTCGGCGACGAGGCTGCGCCCGCCGGCCCGGCCGGCGTCACGCCGGAGCCGGCGGTCGGCGAGCCGAGCTTCGACGAGTTCTTCGCCCCCGCCAACGGATCGGCCGCCGAGGCCGAGCTCCCCAAGGGCCCACCCGACGCCGCCGCAGGCACGCCGGCGCAGGGCCCCGAGGACCTGGAGCAGTTCAACGCGTGGCTGCGTGGTCTCAAGCGCTGAATGCGGGTAACGGTCCTCAACGGCCCGAACCTGAACCTGCTGGGGACCCGCGAGCCGGAGATCTACGGCACCACGACGCTCGCTGACATCGAGGCACTGGTTCGCGAGGAGGCCGCGCGACTGGGCGCCTCGATTCGCTTTGTCCAGACCAATCACGAGGGGACCCTGGTGGACGAGATCCAACGGCTCCCCGCCTCGGCCGATGGCCTGATCCTCAACGCGGCGGCCTACTCTCACACCAGCCTGGCCATTCGCGATGCCCTGCTTGCCGTCAAAGTGCCCTTTGTCGAGGTCCACCTGACCGACGTCGGCAAGCGGGAGGAGGCGCGCCGGAAGCTGCTGTTCTCCGACCTGGCGGTCGAGGTCATCACCGGCCGGGGCCCGGAAGGGTACCGAGCCGCCCTCCAAACGCTCTGCAGGCGGCCTGGTGGCCGTTGACCGGAGAAACCGGCGCCAGGCCGCTCTCCGACAGCTGCTCGGAGATCTCGGCCTCGACGGTCTCCTCGTTACCCACGGCGCAAACCTCCGGTACCTGACCGGGTTCACCGGGTCGGCGGGGCTGCTGCTGGTCGAGACCGACCGCACCGTGCTGATCACCGATTTTCGCTATGCCGCGCAGGCGCCGACCGAGACGATGGGCGCGGCGGAAGTGGCGATCGAATCGACCAATCTCTGGGATCGTCTCCGGCGCCTGCTGGATGGCCTATCGCCGCGGCGTCTGGGCTTCGAGCGCGAGCAGCTCACCGTGAGGGACGCCGAGCGGCTCGCCCGAATTCCGTCGGTTGAACCGGTCCCGACCGGGAACCTGGTCGAGACCCTTCGCGCCGTGAAGGACCCGGAAGAGGTCGAGGCGATCCGCGCCGCGGCTGAGCTGGCCCATGCGGCGCTGGCCGAGGTGCTTCAGTCGGTGCGGATCGGGGAGCGGGAGCGCGACGTCGCGGCCCGCCTCGAGCTGGCGCTCCGGATCCGAGGGAGCGAGTGGCATCCCTTCGAGACCATCGTGGCGTCCGGCCCCCGGAGCGCCTTGCCCCACGCCCGCCCCAGCGATCGA
>JBGPVQ010000039.1:0-11763 GCA_041491785.1 Gemmatimonadota bacterium
CGAGCCCGAAGCCAACGACGTGATGTTCCGAAGCCTCCGCTCCGGAACGCCGGAACGCGTTCCGGAAGGCGGCTACCGCACTATCGCCGACAGCCTGAGCCCGCCGTACACCTTGCCCTACAGCCTCGAGCTCTGCCGCCGACACCTCGACGATCTGGTGCTGGTCAGCGACGACGCGCTGCGGGAGGCGTTGGCGTTGCTCTTTCGGAGTGCCAAACTGGCGGTGGAGCCCGCCGGAGCGGCCGCGACCGCGGCCCTGCTCGGCCCGCTCCGGGACCGATTGGCGGGGCGGCGCGTGGGGCTCATCGTCTGCGGGACGAACATCGCGCCGGAGCGGTACCTGGAGCACTTAAAGCGGGGCATGGAGCTGCTCAGCTCTCGCGTGTCATCCTGAGGCCGGCCCTCGTTCTGCTCGTCGCGGTCGGTCTCAAGATCGTCCTCGGCCGGTGAACTTTCCCGGAGTCATCATCGTGCGGATACTCGCGGCAATCCCCCTGCTCCTTGGCTTCCCGGCGGCCGCGGCGGCCGAGCAGCAGCCCAGGTACGATCTCCTGATCCGGGGCGGACAAGTGCTCGACGGCACCGGCGCGGCCCCTTTTCGGGCCGATGTCGCGGTCCAGGGTGACCGGATCGTCCTGGTGTCGCGCCGCGCGATCCCGGCGTCCCGCGCCACGCGGGTGATTGACGCGGCGGGACGAGTCGTCGCCCCCGGGTTCATCGATCTCCACGCCCATAACGAGGCGATCTTCCGCCTTCCCGCCGCCGAGAGCCGGGTGCGGCAGGGGGTCACCACTACGCTGGCGGGCCCCGACGGCGGCGGGCCGTACCCCTTCGGCCCCTATCTCGCGCGGGCCGAGCAGCTGCCGCTGGGCATCAACATCGGCTGGCTGGTGGGGTTCGGGACCATTCGTGAAGCGGTTCTCGGGCAGAGCAACCGCGCGCCCACCGGGGAGGAGCTCACCCGGATGGAGCGCATGGTGGGAACGGCGATGCACGAGGGCGCCTTCGGGATATCCACCGGGCTCTTTTACGTCCCCCAGACCTACTCGACGACCGACGAGGTCATCGCGGTGTCCCAAATCGCCGGCGACTCGGGCGGGATCTACACCTCGCACCTTCGCAAGGAGGGTCTCGGCGTCCTCGACGGCGTCGCGGAGGCGATTCGCATCGCGCGCGACGCGCACATCCCGGTGGTTCTGACCCACCACAAGGTGATCGGCCGCGCGATGTGGGGCGCCAGTGTCCAGACCCTGGCGATGATGGACTCGGCCCGCGCCGCCGGACTCGACGTGATGGCGGACCAGTACCCGTACACCGCAAGCTCCACCGGGTTCGACGTCCTGGCGCCGGCCTGGGCCATGGCGGACGGGGACAGCGCCTTCGCCCGGCGGGTCGGGGATCCGGTGCTGCGCGACAGCATCGTCAAAGGGATCATCGACATCCTCGACAACGACCGGGGCGGCGGTGACCTCCACCGGGTGCAATTCGCCAGCGTCGGCTGGAAGCCCGATCTCAATGGGCGGACCCTCTACGATTGGGCGGTGGAACGGGGAGTTGCCACGACCAGCGCGGGTGCCGCGCCGCTGGTGATCGAGGGAGTCCTCAAGGGCGGTGCGAGCATGGTCTTCCACGTCATGGACGAGGGCGACGTGCAGCGGATCATGCGGCACCCCTGGACCGCCATCGCGTCCGACGGCGCGCTCTCGGCTCCCGGACCGAGCGTCCCGCATCCCCGCAACTACGGGACCTTCCCCCGCGTGTTAGGCCGCTACGTGCGGGAGCTCCACGTCCTGACGCTCCCGGAGGCGGTGCGCAAAATGACCTCGCTCCCCGCGGCGCGAATGGGGCTCACCGACCGCGGCCGGATTGCCGAGGGCATGATGGCGGACCTGGTGGTGTTCGACCCCGCGACGGTCGCGGACCAGGCCACCTTCACCCGGCCGCATCAGTATCCGGTGGGGATCGACTACGTCGTGGTGAACGGCAAGGTCGAGGTGGCCGGCGGCAAGATGACCGAGGCGCGCGGCGGCCGAGTGCTCCGGCACGCGCCCCGACAGACCACCCCGGTTGCTTTCGTGAACGTCAACGTGGTGCCGATGGACCGGGAACGAGTGCTCCAGGGATGGACGGTGGTGGCTCAGGGCGGGAGAATCGTGCAGTACGGTCTCGCGAAAAACGTCAAGGTCCCCGCCGGGGCGGTGCGAGTGGACGGAACCGGCAAATATCTGATCCCCGGGCTGGGGGAGATGCACGCGCACATTCCTCCCGGGGCCGCCACCGACGCCGAGATTGAGCGCACCCTGGCGCTCTGGGCGTTGAACGGTGTCACTACGGTGCGCGGGATGCTGGGCACGCCGAGGCCTCTGGTGTATCGCGAACGCGCGGCGCGCGGGGAAATTCTGAGCCCCCGCATCGTCACCTCGGGTCCCTCATTCAGCGCCGCCACCGCGCCCACCGCCGATTCCGCCATACGCATGGTGCTGGCCGAGAAGGCGATGGGCTACGACTTCCTCAAGATCCATCCCGGCGTGCCGCGGGACGCGTTCGATTCGCTGGCCGCCGCGGCCGACCGCCTGCACATCCGGTTCGCCGGCCATGTGCCGCTCGCGGTGGGACTGGCCCGCGCCATCCAGGCCGGGTACTGGAGTATCGACCACCTGGACGGATTCCTCGAGGCGATGGCCGGCGACGGCGCGCCCACCACCAGCCAGCAGGACGGGTTCTTCGGCCTGCCGCTGGTGCCGCGGCTCGACGAGTCGCGCCTGCCGGGCCTGGTCGCCGCCGCGAAAGCGTCCGGCGTATGGATGGTGCCCACCGAGGGCTTCTTCGAGGCCGTCGCGGGGGACGAGCCGCTGGAGCAGCTCCTCGCGCGGCCCGACCTGCACTACATCTCGGACGCCTTCGTGCGGGGCTGGACCACCGCCACCAATCAGCTCCGCGACGACCCGGCCAATTCCCGGGAGGTGCGCCAGCGGTTCATCGCGGTCCGTCGCCGGATCATCAAGGCGCTGCACGACGCCGGCGTCGGCATCGTGCTCGGCTCCGACTCTCCCCAGCTGTGGAACGCACCGGGATTCTCGCTCGCCCGGGAGCTCGGTACCTACGTCGCGGCCGGGCTGACGCCCTATCAGGCGCTGGCCACCGGTACCCGAAACGTCGCGGCGTTCCTCGGCACTCTCGAGGAGGCCGGGACCATCGGGACCGGGAAGCGGGCCGACCTGATCCTGCTGGACGGGAATCCACTGGTAGACATCGCGAATGTGGGCCGGCGGGCCGGGGTCATGGTCGCCGGGCGATGGCTTCCCCGGGCGGAGATCGAGCGCCGGCTCGCCGGGCTCGCGATCCGATGATAGAATCTCCGGCAGCTCCGGCTCAACGGCCCGGGTCCGCCCGGCGTATAGCGGGCGAACCCCCCTTCAGGACATACCCGACATGAAACCCTTCCGCACCCTCGCCGTGGCCGGCGTCGCGCTGGCCGCCTCCTTCTCCGTTTCCTCCGCCCAGCAAGTCGTCAGCGAGTCGCTGGACCTCTCCGTGGCCCAGAAGATCCGGGAGGAGGGAATGAATCATTCGAAGCTCGATGACCTCGCCACCTACCTCACCGACGTCATCGGTGCCCGGCTGACCAACTCTCCCGCCAGCCGGAAGGCCAACGACTGGGCGGCCCAGACGTTTAAGTCGTGGGGTCTGGTCAACGTGAAACTGGAAGCATGGGACTCGGCGTTCGGACGCGGCTGGGAGATCGTTTCCTACGGTGGCCGCATCGTCGAGCCGTGGCCCAAGCCGCTGGCGGCCTATCCGCAGGCATGGAGCGGGAGCACCCTGGGGCCCAAGGGCAAGCCGGGGATGATCACCTGCCAGGCGGTGGCCCTCGACATCAAGGACTCGACCGATATCGCCAAGTACACCGGCAAGCTCAAGGGCGCCTGCGTGCTCCGCGGGGCGCCGCGGGCTATCGCTCCGGAATTCGACCCGGCCGAGCGGCGGATGACCCTGGACGAATTGATCAATCCGCCGCCGCCGCGGGCTCCCGGCGCGCCGGGCGGCCCCGGAGGTCCGGGCGGGAATTTCCGCGCACTCCAGGCGCTCAACGCCGCCGTGACCCAGCTCCTCCACACCGAGCAGCCGGCCGCGGTGCTGCAGGGGTCCCAGTGGACCTACGGCATGTTCCTGAACGGCGGTCACTTCGACGGTCGCACCGCGCGGGACAGCGTCTACAACCCGATTCCCCATCTGATCGTGGCGCACGAGCAGTACGGAACCCTGTGGCGGGTGGCGCAGCGGGGGATTCCGGTTACCCTCGAGCTCAACCTGCAGACCCGTTTCCTCGACGACAACCGGTTCCCGACCAACGTCACCGCGGAGATTCCCGGTACCGACAAGGCGGATGAGCTCGTGATGCTGGGCGCCCACTACGACAGCTGGCACTCCGGCACCGGTGCCACCGACAACGGCGCGGGCTCGGTGGTGATGATGGAGGCCATCCGGATCTTGAAGACGCTGGGACTCCCGATGCGGCGAACGGTGCGGATCGGTCTGTGGACCGGCGAGGAGGAGGGGCTCATCGGCTCCCGGACCTGGGTCCGGATGCACCAGGACGAGCTGCCCCGGATTTCGGCGTACGTCAACGTCGACAACGGCACCGGCAAGCTCCGCGGCATCTGGGATCAGAGCAACAGTGCGGCAATTCCGATCTTCCAGCAAATTCTCTCGCCGTTCCAGGACCTGGGCGTCGTGGCGGTGCGGCATGGGAATACCGGCGGCACCGACCACCTGAGCTTCGTGGCGGCGGGCGTCCCCGGGTTCAATTTCATTCAGGATCCGATCGAGTACGGGAGCCGGACTCACCACTCGAATGTCGACACCTACGAGCGGCTGGTGATCGACGATCTCAAGCAGGCCGCCACGGTGGTGGCCTGGACGGTGTACGAGATCGCCAACCGGCCGGAGATGATGCCCAAGCCGGCGCCGCCGGCTCGACCGGCGGTGCCGTGAGCCGCCGGGCTATTTCCTGATCGAGGCACCGGTGAGTTGGGAGATGGCCGCCAGCGTGGTCTGCGCCGCGTTGAGGCCCAGCCGGAAGTCTTTGTCCGAATAGGTCGTGTAGACGTCGGTCGGCTGGTGCCACTGCGGGTCCCAGCCGCTGCCGATCTGGGCCAGGCGCTCGTTCTCGCGCACACTGATCGCGGCGACGAGGTCCTGGAAAGGTCCCGAATCGGTGTTGCTCATCCGGTCGCCCACCGCGGCGGGGTAGTCGGTGGCATAGCGGTCGTTGGCGACGCGGAAGAACCAGGCCAGCTTCTGCGCCTCCGCGGCCAGCTTCGAGGTGCCCGCGAATTCGATGTTGACGTCGGCTTCGCGCCGCTGCTCCGGCCCGACCTTGCCGTCCGGCCCGGGCATGCCGTGGTCGAACATCATCATGTCGTGCTGGATCATGCCGAGCCATTTGGGCTCCGGGTACTTTCCGGACCCCGCCGGGTCCTCCTTCCCCTGCAGGTCCTTTCGCTGGTCCACGTAGGCGCGGCTGCCGTTGAGTCCGGTTTCCTCGTTGTTCCACAGCACGAATCGGATGGATCGCTCGGTCTGCACGTCCGGGGAGCTTAGTACCCGGGCCAGCTCCATGACCAACGCGGTGCCCGAGCCGTCGTCGTTCGCCGCGGCGCCATAGCCGTGGCCATCCATGTGGGCGCCGACGATATACATCTCGTCCGGATGGGTCGAGCCGATCTTGGTGCAGTACACCTCCTCTCGGGGGCCGGGAGTATCGGGCTGGGCGTTGATCTCGCGGAGGGCGGGATCGAGTTGGAGCTCAGGCTTCAGGTTGACGCCGGTGGGACCGCGGGTGCCCTTCGGCGGGTTGGCGGGGCGGCCCGTTGCGGCGGGCCGGGGCCGCGGCGGCGTGGTGTCGGTGGCGCTCCGGACCTGCCGTCCGGAGTACTCGTAGTGAATCCGCTCGGTGCTGCTGCATCCGTAGCTCTTGAGCTGCGCCTCGATCCAGTCGGTCGCGGCGCGGTTGCGATCGGTACCCTGGCGGCGGTCGCCGAATTGGGTCAGGCCCTTGACCGTGGCTCGGTATTTCTCGAGGTCGAGACGGCCGACAATCGTGCGCACCGGATCATCCGGCTGCGCCTGGGCCGGCGCTGGCGATCCGCCGGCGCCCTGAGCGATCAGAGTGCCGATCGAGCCAGCGAAAATCTGGTACGCCGCGAGCAGCGGTACGATCCTGCGCACGTTTCTCCTCCGGGAATCGGTGTCCTGGCCGCCGCGATGGCGGCGTGAGCCTCGAAGAAGGTAGCGCCCGCTGCGGTGCCGGGCGAAGCCTACGCCGGGGGCGCCTCGGGTCGGGCGCCGCGCCGGAGCAGGTAGAACACCGGGACGCCCAGGAGGTAGAGCCCCACTCCCAACAGCGCTTTCCCAGGGTCGCCCGCCGCCGCGTTGGCGAGCATGGCAGTCGCGGCAACCAGGAAGAGCGCCGGGACCACCGGATATCCGGGCACCCGGAACGCCCGGGCGAGGCCGGGGCGCCGGAGCCGCAACCGGAACAGCCCCACCGTGCAAAGGATGTAGAACGGCCAGCCGCCCAGGATGAAGATGTTGGCCAATTGCTCGAACGAGTGGGTCCACAGCGCGGCAACGCTGAGAACCGTCGTAGCCACAACCGCGACGTGCGGGGTCGCGAAGACGGGATGGACCGCCCCGAGCCGTGCCAGGCGCGGTATGTCCTGCCCGATCGCGAACGGCAGGCGCGGGGAGGTCAGGCTGACTCCGTTGAGGGAGCCGAAGGTGGAGACCAGGACCACCGCGGCGATGAAGCGCCGCCCCGTCTCGCCCAGGACGCTGCCGGCCGCGTCGGCGGCGATGGCCTTCGAAGCCGCGATGTCGCCGAGCGGGAGGGCGCGGAGAAAGGCCAGGTTCACCAGAAGAAACAACAGCACCACGAACGCGACACCCCCCGCCAGCACCAGGGGCATAGTGCGCTCCGCGTTGCGCACCTCGCCGGTGATGTAGGTGGTCGAGCCCCACCCCGAGTAGGTCCACATCACCGTCACCAGCGCCAGCCCGAAGCCGTGCCAGGAGGGGACCATCGGCGCGGCCGCCGCCGCCGCCGCCGGCGCGGCCGTGGGCGCCAGGATCAGGATCAGAACCGCGATCCCGCCCAGGGCCAGTACCTTGAGGCCGCTCGTGATGGTGGTGAGCCCGGCGCTCAGCAGCACCGAACGGTAGTTGGCGGCGCTGAGCAGCAAGATGAGGACCGCGGCGATTTCTCGGTGCCGGCCGGCCAGGGCGGGAACCAGGGTGCCGACATACGACGCGAAGACCAGTGCCACCGCGCCGTGCGACGCCGGTCGCAACACGATCGTGTTGGACCAGGCATAGATGAACGCAGGAAGCGGACCCACCCCTTCCCGAAGGTAGACGTAGCGTCCGCCGGTGCTCGGAAACATCGAGGCGAGCTCCCCAAAAACCATCGCCCCAGCGATGGCCAGGAGCCCGCCGGCCACCCAGACCAGCAGAAAACCGATCGGAGAGGGGACCAGTCCAGCCACCGAGGAGGGCACCCGGTAGATCCCGCTCCCGACCATGATCCCGACGAGGGTTCCCATCGCGGCTACTGGGCCGAGGCGGCGGGGCAGCTCTTTAGCCATCGCGTACCTCAGGTAGGTGGAGGACGCCGGAGGCCGACGGCGCGCGCCAGGCGGCCGGCGGCGCGGCGTAGCTGATACCGCCGGATGGAGCGTCGGACGGCGCGCGCGATGTCGTGACGCCCGAACTGAACGGCGTGAGCGGCCAGGCGGTTCATGTGGCCGAGGTCGATGTCTTGTCTGAGTCGCAGGCCGGCCAGGGCGTCGAGACTCCAGGCATCGGCGGGAAAGCTGACACAACGGTCGCGCGCGCCCAGGAGCTCGAAGAGGGTCAAGGTCCGGAGACACTTTTCGCAGTTGCCGCAGTTGGTGTCGGCCTGCCCCATCCAGCAGACGTGCAGGTTACGCAGGGCCAGCTCCGATTCCACCAGCATCTCCACCTTCTCCATGCGCCGGGAGAGGCTGCCGTCGCTGCGCATCTGGGTGCGCGAGGTCGAAAGGAGTGAATCGGTCAACGGATGAGTGCCCCACGGCCTGAGCGAGTGATAGGGCACACTCGACGGGATCAACATCCGGCGGTAGCGCGACTCGAGGGCGAGGGCCACGGAGGCGAGCGCGGGCCCCTGGCTCATCTTCCCCCAGTTGGTCACGTTCCATCCCGACTGGCGCAGGTTCGTGGCGAGCGTGACCGGAGTCTTTCCCAAGGTGTGCGCCACCCCGGCGATCATGCCGCTGAGCCGCTCGAACGCTTCCGGTGCTTCGAGCGGGATGTCCAGTCCCCACACCGTGACCAGGTCATCGATGACCATCGGGTGGAGGGCGCCGCCCCCCGGCTGGTAGCGGAGCAGCGTGTGGAACGAATCGACCCCGCCGCTGAAAAACGCCCCAGTGCGAGCCGCGGCATCCGGCGCCGCTTCGGGAAGCACCGCGCATTCGATTGTCACCGGCCGGTAGAGTGCGGGGTACCAGGTTCGCCAGACCTGCATCAGCACCTCCGCCCCTTCCCGCAGTGCCGGGTCGACCGGGCGGCAGAGCTCGAGCGGCTCGCCCAGGGTCACCGCGAGCGGGAGCAACGCCGCAAGCCAGGGGTTACCGGACGTACTGAGGTCGCCGGCGAACGCCACGGGAACGTCGAACCAGATCTGCTCGGGCCTCCGGCTCGAGCCGCGGTAGGTAACCTCCCCCGCGAGCCGCACGCGTCCGCGGCCCAGCGGAGAAGGCGCCAGCTCGACGTCGGTCAATCGCATCGGGCTGGCCCCGCGATCGGCGTGAGGTTACCGCCAGCCTGGTGTCCGCCTCTACCGCGCATCGCCCCGCCCCACCTCCGCAGCGACCACATGACCGACCGGGCCGGTTCGAAGCCCATCCTTGCGTTCGGCGAAGTATCGGCCATACAGCTCGGAGGCCCCGTAATCGGTGACCGTCTCGAAGCCCATTCGGCGTAGCGCGCCCGCCAGGACGGGGGGGTCGAATCGGCTCAGCCAGGGCTCCCCTTCCCGGGCGACCCGCCGTTCCGAGCCTCGACTGCACCACCGTGCCCGAAGGGAGAGCCGGGCGAGGGAGCCGAGGTAATCGAACACCAGCGTGCTTCCCGGGGCGGAGGAGGCGATGAATCCCAGAGTCGCCATCACCTCGGCCTCGGTGCAGTACATGCTCACGCCCAGCCAGGCAAAGCACGCCGGCCGCCCGGCGTCGAATCCGGCGCGGGTGAGGGCATGACGCAGGTCCTCCGAGGCAAGATCGACCGGCACGAAAGTCAGGAATTCGGGGATCTCGATTCCGGCCTCCCTCAATTGATCACGCTTCCACACCTGGGTTGTGGGATGATCCACTTCGAAGACCCGGAGCCCCGGATAACGCCCTCGCGCACGATAGGCAAAGGTGTCGAGCCCGGCGCCGAGAATGACGTACTGGCGCACGCCGTGGGCCGCCGCCGCATCGAGTGAATCCTCGGCCAACCGGCTCCGGGCGGCGAGGAAGGCCCGCAGTCGCGGCGAGATACTCAGACTCAGGCTCCCGGCGGCTTCCCGGTGGATCCGCTTGGCCGAATCGGCGCCGATGATCCTGATAGCGAGGGGGTCCTCGAAGACCAGCGGGTCGTCGAGGAGCTGGTGCGCGGCACGGCGCATCGCGGCGCCGAGCGCCGTGTGGCTGGGGCGGCCTTCCCTCATGGGCGAGCCGTCAGGTGTGAGGTTGGGAGCGGATCCCGTGTACCCGGTCTCCGAATCTACCACAAAACGCTCGATGCCTCGGACCCGGCGTAGGCCGGGGTCAATCCGCCCGCATCACCTCCACCGGGTCGAGCCGCGCCGCGCGGCGCGCCGGGATGAGCGTCGCGCCGAGCACCGGGACCAGGAGCACCACCGCCGCCCCGATGAAGGCCGTGGGGTCGGTGGGCCCCACGCCATAGAGCAGCGCCCGGAGCACCCGGGAAAGGGCGAACGCCCCCGCCAGCCCGATGACCGCACCCTGGATTGCCACGGTCATCCCTTCCCGGACGACCAGACGCACCAGATCGCCGCCGCGGGCGCCGAGCGCGGTGCGGATGCCGAGCTCGCGGGTGCGAAGCGTGACCCCATACGCCACCACCCCGTAGATCCCGACAACCGCCAGCAGGAGGGCGAGGGCGCCAAAGGCGGTGATGAGGGTAGTGTTGGACCGCCGCGTCGCGAGCGCAGTGCTCATCAGGTCGTCCAGCGTTCGAACGCTGAAAACCGCCTGGTTCGGGTCGACTTCCCGGACGGCGGTGCGCAGCGCGGGGAGGATCTGGCCCTCGGGAAGCGAGCCTCGAACCACCACCGCGACCTTGTCGGGCGCTTCTTCAGTGATCGGGTAGTACATCTGCCACTGGGCTTCCCTGTCGGGGCTGCTCTCCCGGACATCGCTCACCACCCCCACCACGGTGCGGAAGCCGGTGCTGTCGAGGAGGCGGATGCGCTTCCCGAGCGGGTTCTGGTTCGGCCAGACCTCTCGCGCCATCCTGGCGCTCGCCAGCATCACTCGCGGCGCCAGGCTGTCGTCGGCCTGGTTCATCAACCGGCCCTGGAGGAGCCGGATGCCGAGGGTGCGGAAGTACCCGTCGTCGGCCTTGAGGTACCTGGCGTAGGAATCCTTGATGCTGGCGTCAACCGGCCCCGCCTCGGGATTCACCTGCATGGCGATGCCGCCCACCCCGCTGAGCGGAAGGTCGTTCACCACGCCGGCCGCTTGGATTCCGGGGATCCTGCGTACCCGATCGAGAAGGCGCTGGATCACCGCGAGCCGGGCGCCGGACCGGGGATAGCTGATCCGATCGAATGCCATCTGCACGCTGGCAACACGTTCAGGAGCAAATCCCGGATCGGTCTCGAGTACGGCGCGGAAACTCCGGAGCATGAGGCCTGACCCGGCCAGCAGCATGAGCGCCAGGGCAAGCTCGGCGGTGACCAGCCCGCGCCGGGTTCGCCCGCGGCGGGCTGCCGTCGCCCCATGACCGCTCCCGGTCTTCATAACCGAGTAGGCGTCGGTCCGCCCGGCCCCCAGGGCGGGCAACACGCCGAAGCCAAGCCCGGTCACCACCGCCAGAGTAGTCGCAAACGCCAGCAGGCGACCATCGAGAGCCGGAGCGGCAACCTCGGCCAACTCCCGCGGAAGCAGCGCTCCGACGAAACCGAGCGTGGTGTACGCGAGCAGGAGCCCGCCCACCGCCGCCGCCAGCGAAAGAACCAGGCTTTGCACCACTAGCTGGCGGACTAGGCGTCCCCGGGTGGCACCCAGCACCGCCCGAACCGCGAGTTCCCGCGCCCGGGTGGCCGCGTGGGCAAGCAGCAGATTGGTGGCGTTGACGCAGGCGATGAGCAGCAGCAATCCCGTCGCCCCCAGCAGGATGAGCATCGGGGTTCGCCGGTCACCGACGAGGGTGTTCTGCAGAGGGCGGAGCGGTTCAGCCAACTCGCTCTTGGAGTCTGCCGCCCAGTTGGCGGGAAGCGCTCTCCACAGCACCCGGAGGCGGTCGGCGGCAACCTGCCGGCTGATCGCCGGCGCGAGTCGCGCGATCGTCGTCGTAGGGATGTATCCCCGAAACGCCTCGAACGACTGGAAGGTCATCGGTGTGGTGAGCGGAATCCAGAGGTCGACGTTCTCCGGGAACCGGAATCCGCGTGGCATGATTCCGACGACGTAATACGGTTTACCGTTGAGC
>JBGPVQ010000040.1:0-11711 GCA_041491785.1 Gemmatimonadota bacterium
GGAGCGGGAAATCTAGTGCCGCCTCATCCCCGCTTCCGAACCAGGCGCTTGAGGATCTGGACTTGCCCGGCATGGTAGGCGTCGTGCACCGCGATCCCCAGAATCGTGTCGCCGTAGGTCCATCGCTCCCCGGCGGAAACCTTGCGGCCCAGCCACGCCGCGGGGAATCGCTCGACCGCGCGGTGCAGCAGCCGATGCTCCTGTGCCAGCAGCGCCCGATCGGCGGCCCACGCCTTGGCCTCCGGGCGCGCTGGCACGGCAGGCCAGTTGGCCGGGCTCCGCGGAAACCGGGGCAGCTCGGTACCCAGGATCCGGCGCCGCACGGCATAATCCCAATAGGCGATGTGCAGGACCAGCTCCCATATCGAGTGTCGGCCGGGTGCCGGACGGCGGTGCGCCTCCCGCGCGGTGAGTCCGAGCAGGGCGTCCACCGGGGTCGGTCCGCCGTGCCACGCCCGGCCGCGCGGGGGCCGGAGCGTTCTGGCGATCAGAGCAAGGGTGCGGTCCATCGGCTCAGCTGCCCGCCTCCCGGAGGAGCGCGTCGAGATCGAATGGATCGGCCATTCGCAGCTCGACGCCGCCCTCGGGGGTGTGGGGCCACTCCTCCACCGGACGGTCCCAGGTGAGCTCGAGGCCGATGCCGTCGGGATCGGCCAGGTATACCGAAACGCTCACGCCGTGATCCGAAGCCCCCTGGATTGCCACGTTGGCCGTCAGCACCCGGCGCACCGCCACGGCCAGATCTCGGCGGGTTGGGTAGCGGATGGCCACATGATAGAGGCCGGTGTGATTCAGCGGCGGTGCGGACGCCCCCCGGCTTTCCCAGGTGTTGAGGCCCAGGTGGTGATGGTAGCCCCCCGCCGCGACGAAGGCGGCGCTCTCTTGGTACCGGGCGACGAGGGTGAACCCGAGGACTCCGCAGTAGAACTCCAGCGACTGGTCCAGATCGCTGACCTTGAGGTGCGCGTGGCCGATGCCCGCGCCGGCGGGGATGCGGTAGCCGGCATCGGGCTCGGCCACGGCGGGTTGGTGTTGAGAGTCGCGGAACACCCCCGTATGCTCGGGCCAAAATCACCACCTGTCAAATCGGTGGGTTACCTCAGACTCCGAACTGAGTGAAATGATGATCCACGTGGCGATACGCCAGGACACCCCAACCCCGCCGCGACATCGCGCCGAACGCCGGATGCGATGGCCATGGCCCCTCCGCCGGGAGGGCGGCGATCCGGGTCAGGAGCTCGCGGAACGCACCCTGCTCAGCCGCGAGATCGGCATTGCCGGTGCGGGCCAGGAGCTCGGGCGCGGTCGGAGTTCCCTTGGGAAACGGCACCAAGTAGATGATCAGCTGCTTGAGGGGGAAGAAGCGGATCGGGAGGCGCTTGGGTGCCGGACGCACTTCTCCGGTGGCCATGCGAAGTGCGTCGTTCACGTGCGCCAGCATCGCGGGACAGGTGAACTTGCCCCAGCGTGACGGCGTGTCGGGGGTCAACCGCTCGACCCGCCCAACCAGGGCTCGTCGGGCCTGCTCGTTCCACAGCGAAGGCATTGTTGCCGGTCCTCCTATTGCGGCCGTGGCCGCACCAGCATGACGCCGTCTCCGACGGTCAGCAGGCAGGCCTCGACCCGCGGATCGTCCCGAATCTTGAGGTTGAGGGCCTTGAGCGCGATGGTGCTGGCCTCGGTGTTCTCGGGATCGGCCACCCTTCCGTCCCAGAGAACGTTGTCGATCGCGATCAGCCCACCGGGACGCACCAGCCGGAGGCAGGCCTCGTAGTATCCGTCGTACGCCGGCTTGTCGGCGTCGATGAAGGCGAAGTCGAACGATCCGGCGCCGCGCTCGGCCAGGAGATCCGCCAGCGTTCCGGCGGCCGGGGCCAGCCGCAGCTCGATCTTCCGAGCCACCCCCGCCTCCTCCCAGTAGCGCCGGGCAACCCGGGTCCACTCCTCGCTCACGTCGCAGGCCACCAGCCAGCCGTCCTCGGGAAGCGCCGCGGCGACCGCGAGGGCGCTGTAACCGGTGAAGGTGCCGATCTCGAGCGCGCGACGCGCGCCGATCAGCCGGACCAGCAGGGCGAGCAGGGCTCCCTGGTCGGCGCCGATCTGCATCCCCGCCTCGGGCAACCCGGCGGTCTCCGCGCGCAGCCGGCGCTGCAGCGGGGTCTCCGGCGTCATCGACTCGGCGACGTAGCGCTCCACCGCCTCGGGGAGCAGCGTGCGCTTGGTCACGGAGCTACCACCATCCCAGGATCTTCCACCACAGCATTCCGACTCCGAGCCAGATCACCAGCTTGACCAGGGACACCAGAAATCTGACCCGCCACCAGGTGCCCTGCGAAACCTACCCCGCGCCGCGCCGCCGGGTCGAGGATTTCGCTCAACGGGGCCCGGTCCACAACGGTTCGAGCGTCAGGCGCGTCCACTCGAACCCCGCGGGCAGGTCGATCGGCCGCGCGCCATGGAGACAGAATTCGGGGGTCGGGCCGAGGACCATCTGGCGCATCCAGAGTGCGGCGGGGGCTCGGGCGAGAACCGGCGCGAGCGCCTCGAACAACACCGGATAGCTCATCCCTGCCGGTTTCCCGAACCAGGAGGCGAACCCGGGCGCATCGAGCGGGGCGCCGGCTCGCAATCCGTAGAGCCCCGCCGTTCCGCCCGCGGCGAGTTTCGCCACGGTGTCGTGGGGCTCCTTTCGGGCCCCGGTCACCGCCGCTTCGTTGAGCCGTTCGAGGGCGGCCATGTCACGGACCAGATACCAGTCCTCATACGCCGCGCCGCCCTGAGCGGCCCAGGGCGCGCCGGACAACCGCATCGTCGTGGCCCCGAAGAATCCTTCCGGGGGATGGGCCTCCAGCGCCTCCTGGAAGGCGCATTGCCGGGATTCATAGGTCGCGACCACGACGTCGGGCCGCGGCCAGTGCCAGAAGGCGTAGGCGAGCGGACGGGGAGGGCCGCTCATGACTGACGAGTGGCGGCGGGAGCCCCTCGCACGTAGGCGATGTAATCGGTCGGCTGGGGCACCGCGCCGGCCTGCCGGAGCAGCAGCGCCATCTGGCCCCGGTGGTAGCTCCCATGGAGCGCCACGTGGAGGAGGATGTCCGCGCGGGTGCTGCGGAACGAGGCGCCGGCGCTGTTGGTATAGGGGACTTCGCCGGCCAGGTCTTCCGCCCGGAGCGCCTCGAGGTAGGCGCGGTACCCCGCGTGGGTCTCCTCCGCCAGGCGAGCGCACCCCGCCGGGTCGAACGCCGGCCAGACCGGCACCGTCGCGGAAGAAGCGCGGAGCCGCGCGAGCCAGAGGTGCTCGGCGGCCAGGATGTGGGAGAGAAGTTCCAGCGCCTTGGGCGGAGGCTCAGCTGCGTCACGCAATGCCTGGAGCGCCCGCCCGTCCGCCCACTCGAGCTGGGCGAACAGCCGCCGGACGTACTCGATCAGAACTCCCTCCGCTTCATATCCTTGAAGAAGCGCTTGCTCTCGGAATCCGGTTCGGGGGGCTTGCCCTTGAGGGTGTCGTCGTACTGAGCCGTACGATCGACCTTGGGGTTGGCGGTCTTTGCGGCGTTCTTCCTGACCAGGGCGGCGATTCGCTGGTCCTCACGCTTCGACATGGCGGCTCCGGTGGCGAGTGTACGGCCGCCGGCGGCACCGCGCCGCCCGGCGGCCTGTCGGAAAAGTAATCAGCCCGGGGCTCAGGGACGCCGGCGTCCGCGGGGTGAGGGCTCGCGGGCGGGGCGCTGCGGCGCCACCCGTTTCCGCGCCTCTTCCACCGCGAGGTGCGCAGCGCGGCGCTCGGCGTTGGCCTTGGCGCGCTGCCGATCCTCCGCCTTCTTCGCCCGGATCTGCGCGATCCGTTCGGCCAAGGGCACCTCGAGGCGCCCCTCGGGCCGGGCCTTGTAGTCGAAATCCGGCACGGTCACCCGCGGGAGCCGTTTTCCGACCTCGCGTTCGATGGCCCGGAGCTCCCCTTCCTCCTCCGGGCTGACGAACGTGAACGCATCGCCGGTGAGCTCGGCTCGGGCGGTGCGGCCGACCCGGTGGATGTAGTCATCCGGGACCATCGGGACGTCGAAATTGACCACGTGGGGGAGCGCCTCGATGTCGATGCCCCGCGCGGCGATATCGGTGGCCACCAGCACGCGGTACTTCCCGCTCTTGAACCCCGCAAGGGCCTCGGTCCGCTGCGACTGCGACCGGTTGCCGTGGATCCGCTCGGCCTTGAGGCCTGCTTTCACCAGAGAGGCCTGCAGCCGGTTGGCCCGGTGCTTGGTCCGGGTGAAGACCAGCACCTCCTTCATGTCGCCCCGCTTGAGCAGGGCCACCAGCAATGCCGATTTCAGATCCTGCGGCACCGGATACACCGCCTGGGTGATGCCGGTGGCCGGGGCGGACTTGCGCTCGAGGTTGATGGTCACCGGGTCACGCAGCATTTCCCGGGTGAGGGCCTGGATCGGCGCCGGCATCGTGGCGCTGAAGAAGAGAGTCTGGCGCCGCGGTGGAAGATGGCGGAGCACCCGGCGGATGTCGGGAAGGAAACCCATGTCGAGCATTCGATCCGCTTCGTCGAGCACCAGGTACTCAAGCCCGGCGAGCTTGGCGTACGGGGCGCGGAAATGGTCGAGCAGCCGGCCGGGGGTCGCGATCAGGACGTCGACTCCGCTGCGGAAGGCGTGTTCCTGCGGCCCCATCCCCACCCCTCCGAACACCGAGGCCGCGGTGAGCGGGGTGTGCACCGCGAGATCGTTCAGGTCCTCCAGGATCTGCGCCGCCAGCTCCCGCGTGGGGGTGAGCACCAGCGCCCGCGTGGTGCCGCGCGGCCGGTCGATCAGCTGGTGCAGAATGGGCAGCAGAAACGCCGCGGTCTTGCCGCTACCGGTCATGGCGCAGGCAAGCACGTCGCGCCCCGCGAGCGCCGGCGGGATGGCGTCGGCCTGGATGGGGGTGGGGCGGGCGAATCCGAGTTCCTTGAGCCCGCGATGGAGGCTGGGATGCAGCTTCAGGGTACTGAACGGCAAAGTCTATCCTTGGAAGAGGTCACTCGTCGTATAACAGGGCGGGATCGGCCGCGGCGAGCTCGATCAGGAATTGAGAAATCTGCCGCGTCACCGCCGCGGTGAACCGGGCGCCCTTGTCGGCGGTCGCGGCGCGGGGGTCGCCGACTCCGGTGTCGCTGGTCACCCGGGTCCATTGGCGCGGCGCCCAGGCCCAGCCCTCGCGCAGCCCACGGATCCGGAACTGCCGGGCCTTTCCCGGCCCCGCGTCCGCGAGCGGCAGCCCCAGCTCCGGGGCAAGGTGCATCATCACGCTGGTTTCCAGCTCGCCGGCGTGATCGCCGGGAGCGGGGAAGAAGGCCGCCGGATCGAGCACGGCGTACCAGTTGATGGCGCAGAGGAACACCCGGGTCCGCGGTTGCAGCTCCCGGATCATCTGCCGGAAGTCGTTCCCGCCATGGCCGTTGAGCACCACCAGTTTGCGCACCCCGGCGCGCTCGACGCTGTCCACCAGATCCCGGAGCACCAGCGCCTGGGTGCTCGGGTTGAGGTTGAGGCAGAGCGGAATATCGAGCTGGCCGGTGTTGACCCCGAAGGGGACCGCCGGCAGGACGACCACCTTCGCTCCCGCCCCCCACGCGAGGCGGGCCGACTCGGCGGCGATCCGCTCCGCCTCGATCGTATCGGTGGCGTAGGGGAGATGGAGATTGTGCGCTTCCGTGGCGCCCCAGGGCAACAGCGCGAGTTCGTACCGCGCGTCCCGCACGGTCTTCCAGACGGCCTCGCCGAGGAGGTATGGTGGTGTTGGCATGGGAGAAAACTGGCGCGACGGGGGCACCAACGACAGCGGCCGATTCACCCGAGGTGAATCGGCCGCTGCCTGAGCACCGAACGCCGACTACTTGATCTTCGTCACGTTCTCGGCAGCCGGGCCCTTGGCCCCCTGCACGATGTCGAACTCAACCTTCTCGCCCTCAGCGAGGGACTTGAAGCCCTCCGCCTGAATGGCCGAGTGATGGACGAAGCAATCCTTCTGCCCGTCCGCCGGGGTGATGAATCCGAAGCCCTTGGCGTCGTTGAACCACTTCACGGTGCCGGTCGTACGCATATCCTAACTCCTTCTTTGGTGTAATCGGAGTGCGGTCATGCCGTACGTCCCGACTACGTGTTGTTCGTGAGCGATGCCTCACGATGCAGAGAGACCGAACTGAAAAGGGCCCGGCACGAACGCCAGGCCCCTGTGGTCTCCACGGAACATGTTCGCGCCCTCGGCGCGTCAATCGCGAGCCGTAAACATAACACCTTTGGGCCCGAAGTGCCATACCGGGCTTCCCGGAGTCGGATTACCATCCGGCACCCCCCCAGTGCCCAAGGGGGCGGTCCGGCGCGGATGCACCATCGAGGATCGGAGGCGGTCTGCGGCGTGTGGTGGTGATCGGTGCCGGGGCGGCGGGATCGATGGCGGCGATTTTCGCCGCCTCGGCCGGCGCGGAGACCATCTTGCTCGAGCGCACCCGGGACGGAGGGCGCAAGATTCTGATCAGTGGGGGCGGCCGCTGCAACGTCCTGCCGGCCCGAGTCGACGAGTCGCGTTTCGTAACCGATTCTTCCCCTAACACCCTGCGGAACATCCTCCGCTCCTGGCCGCTTCGCGAACAGATCGCCTTCTTCGAGCAGGACCTGGGCTTGGCGCTGGTCGAGGAGCCGGAAACCGGCAAGCTCTTCCCCGCCTCCAACCGTGCGCGGGACGTGCGGGACGGCCTCCTCGCGCTGGCCCGGAAGCGAGGGGCGGAGGTCCTCACCGATACACTGGTGACGGGGATCGCACCGGTGACCGGAGGCTGGCGGATCGAGCGCCATGCGGCCCAGCCGGTCGACGCCGATGCGGTAGTCATCGCGACCGGTGGGCTCTCAGTGCCCCAGACCGGGAGCGACGGCCTGGGCGTCTCAATGGTCGAGCGGCTCGGCCACACGGTGCACCCGATGTACCCGGCACTCACGCCGCTCACCGCGGAGCCGCCCCCCTTCGGCCGGCTGGCGGGGATTTCGCTCCCGGTGACGATCACCGCCCGGGGCGGAGGCCGGAGCGCCGCCGCCACCGGAGGATTCCTATTCACCCACCACGGCTACAGCGGGCCGGCGGTGCTCGACGTCTCGCACGTGGCGGTGCGCGACGCGTCGACGGTGGTCACGGTGCGCTGGGCGTCCCTGGACGGCGCGGCGTGGGAAGCCGCGCTGCGGGCGGACGGCTCCCGCACCGCGGGGAGCGTGCTCCGCGCCGAGCTCCCGGAGCGATTGGCCCTGCTCCTGCTTGAGCGGTCGGGACTGGAGCCGGGGCGCCGCCTGTCCCAGCTGCGGCGGGCGGAGCGGCTCCGGCTGGTGGAAATGCTGGTGCGGGGCGAGCTACCCTGGACCGGCCACGCGGGCTATAAGAAGGCCGAAGTAACGGGGGGCGGGGTGAGCCTGGCGGAGATCGACCCGCGAACGCTGCAGAGCCGTAAACAGCCCGGCCTCTTCCTGTCGGGGGAAATCCTCGACGCGTTCGGACCCATCGGCGGCTACAACTTTCTCTGGGCCTGGGCCACCGGGCGCGCGGCCGGGCTCGGCGCCGCGAGCGCCTAAATCAAAATTCCTTCCTTGAGGATCCAGACCTTGGTGGCAAAGAAAAGCCGGATCATCGCGGTGTGATCTCCGGCGGGAACCAGCACCACCAGGGCACCGTGATCGGTGCCCTTGGTGTTCCGGACCGTCTCCTTCCGGCGCATCCGGCCCGACACCTCCCCGAACCAGTGCGGCAGCTCGCCCCGGCGATCGTGGGGAACGACCGATTTGGATTTCTGGCCCGCGGCATCCGCCAGCGCCACTTGCCCGTACCAGTGCCCTCGCGCCGGCCCTCTCGTGGCGGGGTTGAAGGTCAGCGAACGATCGGGCAGCTCCTCCCACACCTTCACGTTGGGCGCGGTGCGGGGCCGCACCTCGACCCGGCCCTTCGGATCGGACGGTACCCGTACGATGAACTCCCAATTATTGCGCGCCACGAAGTTGCCGTCGACAACCAGATAGTTGTGCTCGATGCCGCGGACAGCGCCCCCGGCGAACGTCCAGGAGGCGGGCCGGGATCCCGAGGGAATCACCACAACCCGGTCGAGCCGATACCGCTTGCGCGATTTCATGGCGTCTCCCTCCTAGGGGCGAAACGAATCAGGTTCGATCCAGGACTCCGAAAGGCACGGTAACCCAGGAATTAACCCGGCCCGCGCCCGGCCATCAAGCCGAGCGCCAGGAACCGGCGCGCGCTCACGGCCGGCGGCGCTCGAGCACGTCGTAGTGGGCAACCCGTTCGTCGAACCGGGCCAAGAGCGCCCGGGCACTCGGCGGCACGACCGCGACCGAATAATCGGGTCCAGCGAAGGCCTTCACCTCGTCCAGTGAATCGAACCACATGATCGTGACGAACTCGACCAGGCTGCCGGCGTCACACCGCAGCAGATCGATGCCCTGAAAGCCGGCAATCCCGCGCGCCTGTATGCCGGGGAAGATCTGGGTGCGGAGCAGCTCCTGGTAGGCGTCCGCATTGCCGCGGACCGTCCATCCGTGCCAGATTCGGCAGATCATTCGCCATCGAGGTTGGTTGGTGTAGAACTGGTCGACCCACCAGGTCTTCCTTTTCGCGGCGGAGCGGCGCCGCAGGGCGGTCGCAAATCCGGTCGCGCTCCCCGGCGGTTGTTCCAGCGGCGGGGGGCCGAGTCCAGTATACTCCACCATCGCCCGGAGTGCCGGGCCCCCGGAGGTACTGTTGAGAAATCATTCAAATGACGACGACCCGGTCGACCGGGAGTCAGAGGAGCCGCAGGACGACGAGGCGCTCACCGATTCGGCGCTCCAGACCGAGGCCGAGGTCACCTGTCCCTATTGCGGTGAGATGGTCTCCATCGTGCTCGACCCCGACGGCGGCGTCGCACAGGAGTACGTCGAGGACTGCCAGGTCTGTTGCCGGCCCTGGAGCGTGCAGGTGAGCTACGACGAGCAGGGAACCGCGGACGTCGCTATCGAACAGGCCCACTGACCCGGGGCGGTGGCTCCGGACCGCTAACTCCAATAGTTCGTGGCCCAGCGCCGCGCGAAATACATCCCCACCGCCGTCCCCACCAGGCTCACCAAGAACGCGGTCATGAAGCCGACCCGGGCACCTACCCACCACCCGATCCCCCCCCCGAGCGTGGCCCCGATAAACACGAAGAGTTTGACCACGCGAAGCACCTCCGACCGGGCAATCTACCGGGTGCGCCCGCGGAGACGGAGGCCCAGGAAGACCACGACTCCAAGGTTCAATATGAGGGCGATCACGGGCTCCGGGCCGGGTCGACGGATCAGGGCCGCACCCTCGAAGGGGAGGTAGACGATTCCAGTGGCCGCGCCGAGCCACTCGGCCCAGCGCCGTTCCCGCCATAGACCACCCGCCTCGACGAATCGCACCACCGAGTAGGTGAATGCCCCGAGCGCGAGCAGCCGGAGACGACCGGGCGAAGCCTGGCTCGCCACGTGAAGAAAGATCCGGGGGTACCGGTTGGCGGGGTTGAGATGGAGATGGGCCACGACGCGCTCGGCGACCGCCTGCACGTCGCGGTGCACCAGCAGCAGCAGGCCCGAGCCGGCGAGAAGGACGACCAACCCCTTCGCCGCCTCGAAGGCGGCGACGGCCCGGAGGCCGAGCGAACGATTCAGGACGGGGCCGACGTTATCCCTCCACTTCCACCGGGGTGTTCGGGCCCACAATTCCCCCGACCAGCACCCGCGCAAACCATCCCCGACGGCCGCGGAGAGTGCGAACGAAGGCGGGCCCGCGCTGTGGTCCGATGTAGGGAAGCACGTACAGCTCGGTGCAGGGGTCGCACGCCTTACTGACCTCGAGGAGGACCTCGTCCAGCCGGAGCCGGGTGCCCGGCCGGAGCGTCGATTCGGGAATCCCGGCGAGCGTCAGGTTTTCGCCGAGGTCTCCCGGACGAACCGGCCACCCTTCCGCCTGGAGCCGGTCGAGAACCTCATCGGTCAGAAGCAGTAGGGCCTGATCGGGGTCTCCCTTGGCCCGCTGCGTTCGCCAATTGTTGTAGTCGCCGGCGGCGCCCGCGGTAGTGATGCGAAGCTCGGGGACTGCGCGCTTGGGAAGACCCCGCTCGCCGGGGGTCTCGGGCTTGATGCTCAATCGAATCAGGCGTCCGGTCATGCGGTGGCCTCGGCTTCGAACCATCGATCGGCCCAGGAGCAGTCCTTCACTTTCTGATGTACTTCCAGTGGCGGGACTTCCCTTCCGACATCCATTCGATCGCGGTGTCCAGTCTTCGGGTCCGGGTGTCCTCCGATCTGGCCTCGGTGAGGCCACTCAACATACTCCCGGCGGTGGCTGGGACTGAAGTTCTCAAACGTGGTACGCGCCGACTTGTACTTCTTGAGGGCGGCGTTCAGGTCGGCGGGAACCACGAGCTCCTGCTTCGCCTTCGGCTTGGGCCGCGGGGGGGCCTTCACCCCCGTCTCGTTGAGCTTCATGGCCGCCTTGACGTACCCGCTCAGGACTTTTCGGGAAGGGAGGTCCGACAGTTTGGTAATCCGGCCGAACCGTCCCGCGGCCTCCTCGACGCTCCGGCCGCTCGCATCGACGACCTGGGAACCTTTCCAGAACCCGAAGGCGCGGTGTTCCTTGAACGCGGCCATGCCGCACAGCATCCCCGCTCCACTTCAGTTCTTCCTGTACCGCGGGGCAGGCGGCGTGCACTACCGGTCAGGATCGGCTTGGCGAAGTCAGCGGACTTGGCGATGTACGCGTCGAAGCCGGCGTGTCGATTGCCCATGGCGTCCTTTCGATCAGGACCTCGGCTCGGCGCGGTTAACGCCGGCGGCTGGCTTCGTGGATCGCGATGCGTTGCTCGAGTGAGGTGCTCGCGACGACCTGTCCGATCACCTCGAGCGGGAGATCGTCCAGACGCTTGAAGCGGAGGCACGACTTGCCCATGTCGAGCTTCTTGCCCGCCGCCTTGAATGCCTCCCGGAACCAGGCCGCCCGCTTCGGGTCATGGTAGACGCAGGTGAGATAGATCGCGTAGAAATTCTTCTGCGCGGCCAGGGCGACATACATTAGCGGCTGCCCGTTGTACGAATCCGGGTAGCGGGTGAGCGGGATTTCGTAGCTGATCATCCCCCAATTCATTACCTCACGATATCCCTTGGGAAGATTGCGCCGGATGACCCCTCGCACCGTCGAAATGACCTTGCGGCGCTCGGCCGGCTGGCTGGCGAGATACTTCGCGACCGTCGTGGCTGGGCTACTCACCATCGAAAATCTCTGGGTTCGAGATCATGGTTGGGAGGCCGGGTACACCAGCTCCAGAGTATCTCCCGGCGCCAGCGCCCGCCAGCGGGAGAACAGTTCGGCGCGTTTCGCGCGGATCCGGCCCAGCACGTCGTCGTCCAGCGGGAGCCGGGGCACGTCTTCGGCCACCCGGTGCTGCTGATAGGCGGCGGCAATAGCGGCGATGAATTCGGCCGCGCTCATCATTTCTCCACTGGCGCGCTCCGCGTCCAGCAATCCCACCACGTGTTCCACCGCCACCGCTCCGGAGGGGAGAGCCCCGCGGGCACCCTTGCCTTCGGTGTCCTCGATGTCCCATCCCGAGGCGATGAGTCCAAAGAATCCCTCGCGGCTTCCCAGCGCGCTCTCGACGGCATAGTGGGTCA
>JBGPVQ010000041.1:0-11573 GCA_041491785.1 Gemmatimonadota bacterium
CCAGCGCGTGATTGCAGAGCAGGTGCATCGCTAACGCGGCGGTGAGTGCGGCTTCGGGGGCGTCGATCAGCGGCCCCGGGGGCGGCCCGCCGGTGTTGTTGACGAGGATGTGGATCGGCGGGTGCTCGGCGAGGTAGCCGGCCACGACGCTCCGGACCGCACCGGGAACCGCAAAATCGGCGACCAGGAATTCATGGGTGACGCCAGGGGCGGCCGGCAGAGAATCCCGCACGGCGCGCAGCTGCTGCGCGCTCCGGGCCAGCAACACCACTTCCGCCCCCGCGGCGGCCAGCGCCTCGGCCGACGCGCGCCCGATGCCCTGGGTGCTGCCGCAGACGAGTGCCCTGCGTCCTTGGAGGGGCGCCATGGCGAGCAAGCTACTCCCCCCGCCGGGTGGGCGGGAGTCCGGGCGCTGGCCCTACGCGGCCAGGCGGGAGCTTCGCAGGTCGAGCTGTGCGCTGACGCGGTTCAGGGCGACTCGCACCTCGTGGACCCGCTCCGCGGCGGTGCGGAGGATGTCCTCGAGACCGGTCCGCCCGGCGAGACGGTGCTCGGAGGCTTCGGCGTACCCGCGCCCCCCCAGGCTCTCGTAATACGATAGATCGGGCCCGCCCCGACGAATTCGCCGGGCGGCGATCCGCTCCGGGAACAGCCCGGAAAGCCAGAGCGCGTAGTTGCCGAGGTGGACCGACACCTTGAATTGCCGGTCGCCGGTCGATGCGGAGAGATCGGCGAGGATGTCCACCAGGTAGTGGTGGTCGTGGTCGTCGACGTCGTCCACCCGGTTGGCTCGACCGCGGGCGCCGAACTCCCGGAGCACTGCGGCGAAGTAATCGGCCAGCGTCGGGTCTTCGAGCCCCACGTCGAGGAGCGAGTGCCGCACCAACACGTAGAAGAGCAGCGAGGGAGAGGGGCCCGGGATCGAACTGCTCATCAGGTAAGTAACCACCTCGGGCCGGTCGAGAACGGCATCGAGCCCAACGTCGTGACGGACGCCCAGGAGCTCGAGATCCTGTCGGGTGATGCGGCTTCTGGCGTCGGCGGCTATCACGTCGCTTGCCTCCTTGTACCGTTCGGTGCAAACCGCGCCCCCAGAGGTCGTGCAAACCCCGTACCGGAAGGCTACCTTGTGCCTCCCCGGTCCAAGTCGTATTCCTACCTATCTATATACACGCTGGCCGGAGCCCCAACGAACCACCCGGTGAGGAGATGCCGCGCATGCAGGGCCTGATGATGGATTGGCCGCTGGTTCTGTCCCATTTCCTCGACCGCGCGCGCAAGCTCCACTACCGGCGCGGGATCTCGAGTCGGCACGCCGGAGGTGTGCATCGTTACACCTACGGTGATTGGGCGGTCCGGGTCGATCGTCTGGCAGAGGCCCTGAGCTCGCTGGGCATCGCGCGGGGCGACCGGGTGGCCACCTTCGCCTGGAACAACCACCGCCATTTCGAGGCGTACTTCGCGATTCCCTGCATGGGCGCCGTCGTCCACACGGTGAACGTGCGCCTCTTCCCGGAGCAGCTGGCCTACGTCATCAACCACGCCGGCGACAAGGTGGTCCTGGTGGACGCCTCGCTCCTCCCGGCCTTCACCAAGATCCGCGCTCAGCTCACCACCGTGGAGCACGTCATCGTACTGAATGACGGCCCTCCCGTGGCTGGGACTGGCGACCTCGACTATGAGACCTTGCTGGCGGAGCAGACCGGGCGATTCGCCTGGCCCTCGCTGGAGGAGAACGAGGCGGCGGCGCTCTGCTATACCTCGGGGACCACCGGGTATCCCAAAGGGGTCCTCTACTCCCACCGGGCTCTGGTGCTCCACACCCTGGGCTTCTCACTCGCCGACGCCTTCCTCCTCCGCGAGCGGGACGTCATCATGGCGGTAGTGCCGATGTTCCACGCCAACGCCTGGGGGCTGCCGTTCGGTGCGGCGATGCTGGGCTGCGCCGTGGTGCTGCCGGGGCCGTTCCTCCAGCCGAAGGACGTGGCCGACCTGATCGAGAGCGAGGGCGTCACCTTCATCGGCGGCGTGCCCACGATCATCTCGGCGCTCTACCAGTATATGAAGCAGGAGGGCCGCAAGCTCCCGACCCTTCGGCAGATCATCGTCGGGGGCTCGGCGCTTCCCAAGGTGCTCCTCGAGGGCTTCGAGCGGGATTTCGGCATCGAGATCGTGCACGCCTGGGGCATGACCGAGCTCTCCCCGGCGGGGTCGGTGTCCCGGGTGCGGGCCGACATGGAGTCGTGGCCTCCGGAAGAGCAGATGCGGGTCCGGCTGCTGCAGGGGACCCCGTTCCCGTTGGTGGAACTTCGGGTGGTCCGGGAAGACGGCACCGAGGCCCCCTGGGATGGTGAGACCGCCGGTGAGCTCCACGCCAAGGGGCCGTGGGTGGTCCGGGAGTACTACAACGACCCGTCGAGCGCCGACCGATTCGTGGACGGCTGGTTCCGCACCGGAGACGTGGCCTGCATCGACGATCGCGGCTTCGTCCGCCTGGTGGATCGGACCAAGGACATGGTCAAGAGCGGCGGCGAGTGGATCTCGAGTGTGGATCTGGAGAACGCGATCATGGGGCATCCGAAGGTGGCGGAGGCGGCCGTGGTCGCGATCGCGCACGCCAGGTGGACCGAGCGGCCGCTCGCCTGCGTGGTCCCGCGTCCCGGCGCGGAGGGCGAGCTCACCCGCGATTCGGTTCGGTCCTACCTCAAGGGCAAGGTGGCCGACTGGTGGCTGCCGGACGACGTCGTGGTGATCGACACGATTCCCAAGACCAGCGTCGGCAAGTTCGACAAGAAAGTGCTCCGGGAACGCTTCAAGGACTACGTCTGGCCGGAGGCCTCGTGAATCGACTCATCCCGCTGGCCCTCCTCGCGGTCACCGCCGCCCCGCTTCCGGCCCAGACCCGCGACCCCTACCTCGCGCTGGCGCGGCGGGTGCTTCGCAGCACGCCCCTGGTGGACGGCCACAACGATCTTCCCTGGCGGATCCGCGAAGACACGATCGTCGGCCGGGACGTGGAGGCGTACGATCTGCGCAAGCCGACGCCGGGTATGACCGATATCGCCCGGCTCCGGAAGGGGATGGTCGGGGCGCAGTTCTGGTCGATCTATATCCCCGGGGAAATCAAGGACTCGGGCTATGCCCGGGTGCAGCTGGAGCAGTTCGACATCGCCCGACGGGTCATCGCGCGGTATCCCCAGGCGCTGGCCTGGACGCCGAGCGCGGCGGCGGTGCGGCGGGCGTTCGCGGCGCACAAGATCGGCTCCCTGCTGGGCCTTGAGGGCGGCCATGCGATCGAGAATTCGCTGGGCGCGCTTCGGGTCTACTACGAGCTGGGAGCGCGCTACATGACGCTTACCCACAACGTCACCCTGGATTGGGCCGACGCCGCGCTGGATCAACCCAAGCACGGCGGGCTCACCGCGTTCGGCAAGGAAGTCGTCCGGGAAATGAACCGGCTGGGGATGCTGGTGGACCTTTCGCACGTCTCCCCCGGGGTGATGAGCGACGCGCTGAGCGTCACGGATGCGCCGGTCATCTTCTCGCATTCCGGAGCCCGGGCGCTGGTGGATCACCGCCGCAACGTGCCCGACTCGATTCTGGCGCGGATGCCCCAGAATGGCGGGGTGGTCATGGTGCCGTTCGTGACCTCGTTCGTTTCTCCGGCGCTCCACGCCTGGGACGATTCGAGCGCCGCCGTGGGCCTGGGCGCCCGCAATCGCTCCGGCAGCGATACCGCCGCGGCGCGCCGCGAGCTCGAGGCGTGGCGGGCCGCCCACCCGCCGCCGCACGTCACGATCAAGGACGTGGCCGACCACATCGATCACGTGCGCCAGGTGGCGGGGGTCGACCATGTGGGCATCGGATCGGACTTCGACGGGATTACCGACACGGTCGAGGGGCTGGAGGATGTGTCGAAGTTCCCGGACCTCTTTGCCGAGCTCGCGCGGCGGGGGTGGAAGGAGCGGGAGCTCCGCAAGCTCGCCGGAGAAAACGTTCTCCGCGTGCTGGCGCGGGCGGAGCTGGTGGCCCGTCGGCTGCAGAAGGAGCGGCCGCCGAGCATCAAGACGATTCGCCAGCTCGACGGCCTCGCCAAGTAGGCCGGAGTGGACGCTCTGCTCGAGCGGCTCTCCATCGCATTCGGCGTTCTGGCCGTTGGGGTGATTCTCCTCCCGACCGCCCGGGCCCGCGCGCTGGGGGGCATCGGGTTGTCGTTGCTGGCGCTCGCCGCCGCCGGCGATACGGTGGGCGGCGCCGGCCACGGCACCACCTTCGCCGCCGTCAACGAGCTGCTCGCCGGCCTCGGCGCGGCGATCGTGGTCGGGGCCGGGGCGTTTGCCCTTCGGGCACGGCCCGCCGGCGGCACGGTCCCCCGGGCCGACTCGCCGGACCGCCCGGATCCGCTGCTGCTGCTGGGGATGCTGATCGCCAGCGTGGCGCCGCATCTCGTGGTTCTCGGGCTTGGCGTGCTCCTCACCATCGCATCGCAGCTGCGGAAGGCCATCCGATCCGGGCCAGGCCGGTGGTGGATTCCCTTGGTGGCGTCGGCCCTCCTGCTCGGCATCGCCTTCGCGCTGATGCTCACCATCACGGGACCGGAGGGCGGACGGGTTTCCCGGCTCCCGGACGGGCCGTTCAGCCCGGCGGCGGAACGGTGGCTGGTTCTCCTCGTGGGAGGGGGCTCCCTGCTGGTGGCCGGGCTGCCGCCGCTCCATCGGGCGCCTTGGCGGCTTTCCCTCGCGCCGCTCGCCGCGATTCTCCTGGTCCGGGTTGTGGTGCCGGCGTTGTCCGCTGGGCTCGAGGAGTCGCAATCGCTCGCGATGCTGGTCCTCGTCCTCGGGCTCGCCGCCGCAGCGCTGGCGGGACGCTGGAGCGAAGTGATGGTCGCGGGTGGGCTCATCGCACTCTGGAGCGGGCAGGAATTCGGCCAGCTCGCCGCCTGTGCGCTGGTGCTGTGGGGATGGTTCGTGGGGCGGGGCGTTCAACTGCGCGAGCGCTGGGCCGGGCTGCTGGCGGCGGTTCCCGCGCTCGGTGCCTTGCCCGCGCTGGAGAGCGCTCTGCTCGCACAAGTCGTGCTACCGGTCACGGCGGTGGCGGCCGTGGTGGTTGGTCTGGGGGCGGAATTCCGGCGCCGCTCGCGCGCAGTCTCCCAGCCGTTATAATTCCCCTCGCGAGCCGATTGTGCCGGTCGGTGTTGGTACCCTACGATTGGGGAGTCTTCTATGGCGTTCAACCTTCCTCCGCTGCCCTATGGCTTCAATGCGCTCGAGCCGCATATCGACGAGCCGACGATGCGTATTCACCATGGCAAGCACCACCAGGCCTACGTGACCAACCTCAACATTGCCCTCGAGGGGCAGGCGGCGCTGCAGGGCCTCTCGCTCGACGCCCTGATCGGGGATCTCGGCAAGGTGCCGGAAGCGATCCGCACGGCAGTACGCAACAACGGCGGGGGTCACCACAATCACACCCTCTTCTGGGAGCTGATGACTCCGGGCGGTGCCACGGCGCCGCAGGGCGCGCTGGGCAAGGCCATCGACGCGAGCTTCGGGGGCCTGGCGTCCTTCAAGGAGCAGTTTCAGAAGGCGGGCCTCGGCAGGTTCGGGAGTGGCTGGGCATGGCTCACGCGGGACAAGAGCGGCAAGCTCGCCATCGAGAGCACGGCGAATCAGGACAGCCCGGTCATGGACGGCAAGTTTCCGGTGATGGGGTGCGACGTGTGGGAACACGCGTACTACCTCAAGTACCAGAATCGCCGGGCGGATTATCTCGGCGCCTGGTGGAACGTGCTCAACTGGACCATCGTGGGAGCCCGCTTCCAGGCATGACTGGTAGACCGTTGGCGATGGACTCCGTGCTCGGATTCAGATAAGGACTTACGCTCATGCCGCTCCCAGCGCCCGGCGCTCCCGCACCGGAGTTCAGCCTCCCCTCCACGTCGGGGCAGATGGTCGCGCTGTCCGCGCACCGGGGGAAGAACGTCCTGCTCGCCTTCTTTCCGCTGGCCTTCACCGGGACCTGTACCGCCGAGCTGTGCGCCTTCTCGGACGACTACGCCAAGTTCCAGAGCGCGAACACGGTGGTCCTGCCGATCAGCGTGGACTCGGTGCCCACGCTCAAGGAATTCAAGGCCAAGGAAACCATGACGGTCGATCTCCTGAGCGACTTCAAACGGGAGGTTTCCCGCCGTTACGGGGTGCTGAACGAGGAGAAGTTCTTCAGCAACCGTGCCTACGTGCTGATCGACCGGACCGGGGTGGTCCGCTGGACCCACGTGGAGGCGGACAACGGCCAGCGCCGCGACAATGGCGAGCTGCTCGCCCAGCTGGCGTCGGTGAAGTGATCGCCTGAGCCGGCCGCCCCTTCTCGACACTCCGAACGCCGGCCTCAACCAGGCGTTCGCCTGGGCGGTCCGTCACGGGAGCGGCGGGGTGCGGGCGGACCCCAGCCCCGGCCTGCCCGAGTGGGACGGCTTCGACCTGACCGACCTGCTGGAGCGGGCCGCCGTCTTTCGTCGCGTGGGCGCAGCGAGTCTGCCGGACCCGGCGGACCTCGTCCGCGGCGTGGCGGTGGGACTCTTCGGGGCCCGGGCCGACGCCGAAGGCGGACGCTTCGCCTTGGCGCCCTGGGTGCCGGAGGGATGGCGCTCGTTCGCGCTCCGGCGACTGCGTTGCCATCGCACGCTGGTGGACGTCGAAGTCCGGCCCCGGGCCGAATGGGCCACCGTCCGGCTGGCCGTGACGTTCGGCCCGCCGATCGCGCTGGCCCTCACCCTCAGAAACGTCGGCCAGGTCGCGCGGATTACCGTCGACGAGGTGGCGCTCGAGGGGGAACGCGCGGTGTTTACCGCCTCGGCGGAGCACGAGGCGATGTTTTTCTACCGAGGAGAGACACCATGAACGGTTCCCGACGGGCCGCCTGGGCCGGCCTCTGGGCGCTGGTGATCGCGGCGTTCGCGATCGTGGCGGTGCCGGTGGTCCTGATCCGGCCCTTCGCGCCCCAGACGCCGGGTTCGATGGCGCTGGCCTTCGGGCTCCGGCGGTGGTCGCCGTTGGTGACGCTGCTCGCCGCGGCGGCGGCGCTGTTCCTGATCGTGCGACTCTGGCGCGCGGCGCCGCGCGTCGTGCCGCGCGCTGCCGCCTTGCTCGCCGGCCTGCTGGTGTTCTCCCAGGCCTGGCTGTCCCGGCAGAACCACTTCGAGTGGATGTTCGCGCCGCTCCCCGACGCCCGCTCCGTCCGTGCGGCGCAGGCCGGGTTCGTGGCCCCCGGAGACATGGTGCTTGCCGTGGCGATGAAGGGCGACGCCGTGGCCTATCCGATCCGGCAGCTGGCCTACCATCACGTCGTGGAGGATGCGATCGGCGGAGTGCCGATTGTCGCGACATATTGAACGCTCTGCCACACCGGTCTGGTGTGGGCGCGGACGGTGGAGGGGCGGGTGTTGAACTTCCGGCTGGCCGGAATCAACAACCAGAATTTCATCATGCAGGACCGGGAAACCGGCTCCTGGTGGCAACAGGTCAGCGGCGAAGCGATTCTGGGTCCGCTCAAGGGGAAGCGCCTGACCCGGGTCTTTCACGACGAGCTCACGTTCCGCGAGTGGACCGCGGAGATGCCCGGCGGCCGGGTCCTGGTGCCCGCGGCGGATACGGCCTGGAAGCGCTTCTCGGAAGGGTGGGAGGTGGAGACCGCGCGGGCTCCGGTCCGGGTCCACGCGCCGCTCGACGCCCGGCTCCCCGCGCGTGCGGTCATTCTGGGAGTCGAGCTCGGCGGCCGGTCGAAGGCGTATCCGGAGGACCGCGTGCTCCGGCAGTCTCCGCTGCATGACGTGGTGGGCGGCGTTCCGCTGGTGTTGCTGGTCGGGCCCGACGGAAAATCCATCCGCGGCTTCGAGGCCCGCGTGGACACGGCCGCAATCGAGCTGGTCCGCCCAACCGACGGCCCCCCGGGCGAGTTTGTGGACGTGGGAACCGGCAGCCGGTGGAACTTCCGGGGCGAGGCCGTTGCGGGGGCGCTCGCCGGAAAGCGCCTGGCGCCGCTCTACGTGCTCAAGGACTACTGGTTCGATTGGAAGACATATCATTCTTCGACCGAGGTCTACCTGCTAGGGAGGAGCGAATAGCGACGAGCACTACTTCCTTCTCGCTGCTCTCTCACCACCGGCGACGCCGAATGCAACGATGACAGAGACCGGATCGGCACTCGCGGTCGTCGGCCAGGTGGCGCGGATCCTGAACAGCGGCCTCGCCCCGGACGAGACGTTGCGCGTGGTCGTGGCGGCGGTGCAGGGGCCCCTCGGTGCCCGCCGCCTGGTGATCTGGCGCCGTGAGGCCAATGCCTCGTCGTTCGCGGGGATCTCCACCCCCACCGGCGAGTATGCCGCCGCCTCGCTGGACGACCTCCCTGCCTCGGAGCCGTCGGTGCGCCGCTTCCCGCTAGTGCACGGGGGCGCGCGGGTGGGAGTGCTCGAGGTGGATTTCGGCCCGGTGGACTCCCAGCCCCAGTCCGAGCTCCTGCAGATCCTCTGCGACCTACTGGCCCCCTTCCTCGACGTCATGACCCTGTCGGAGGACCTCGCGGTCGAGGTGGCCAGCCGCTCCCGCGAAATTGAAGAGCAGCGCCGGTTCACCAGCCTCATCATCGACAGCCTGCCGGTGGGCCTGTACGTCATCGACCGCGACTACCGCATTCAGATCTGGAATCGCAACCGGGAAACCGGAACCCAGGGACTTCGCCGGGCGGAGGTGGTCGGCCGGCCGGTGTTCGATGTGCTCACCCGGCAGCCACCGGGTCAGCTGCGCGGCGAGTTCGACCGGGTGTTCCGTGACGGTGAAGTCCAGCGCATGGATATCGAGGTTGAAACCAGGGGCGAGAACCGCCACTATCGGATCAGCCGGATTCCGATGCGTATGGAGGGTGACGCCATCACCCACGTCATTACCATCGGCGAGGACGTGACCGAGGCGCGGGACGTGCAGCTCCGCATTCTGCAGAGCGAGAAGCTGGCCGCCGTGGGGCAGCTGGCGGCCGGCGTCATGCACGAGATCAACAATCCGCTCGCCACCATCGGCGCCTGCGTCGCCGCGATCGACGCCCGGCTCGGAGACTCGGCGGACGCCACGGTTCGCGAGTACCTTGAAATCATCGACAAGGAAGTGCTTCGGTGCACCCGCATCGTGGACGGGCTGCTCGATTTCAGCCGGCCCAGTGAGGCGGCGCCCCGGACCGCCACGCCGGTCAACACGCTGGTCGAGCAGACCCTGTTCCTGCTCAAGCACCACAAGCGCTTCAAACGGATCACGGTCGCCCGGGAGCTGGCGGAGGATCTGCCGCCGGCCCTCATCAATGCCGAACAGATGATCCAGGTGCTGATGGCGCTCATGCTCAACGGCGTGGATGCGATGGACGATGGCGGCGTGCTCACGGTGCGCACCCGGGCCAACCCGGTGCGCTCCGACGAGGTGGTGATCGAGGTCGTCGACACCGGCCACGGAATCCCCGCCACCGATCTGCCCAAGATCTTCGAGCCCTTCTACACCACCAAGCCGCCGGGCCGGGGCACCGGCCTCGGCCTGTCGATCTGCTATGGCATCGTGGAGCAGCATCTGGGCCGCATCGAGGTGGATTCCGAGCCGGGGATGGGAGCCACCTTTCGGGTGTACCTCCCCATCGCCGTCGGGAGCTGAATGTGAAGATCCTGGTCGTCGAGGACGACAAGGTCGTCGGTCAATACATCCGGCGTGGGCTGGAGGAGTCCCAGTATCACGCCGATCTGGTCGAGGACGGGCTCGAGGCGCTCCGCCAGATCTCCGGCGGGCTGTACGATCTGGTGGTCCTCGATCTGCGGCTGCCGGGAATGTCCGGACTCGAGGTGCTCCGCACCCTCCGGGACCGGGGCAACACCACCCCCATCCTCGTGCTGACGGCGCAGGACGCGCTGGGCCACAAGGTGGAGGCGCTCCGTGCCGGGGCCGACGATTATGTCACCAAGCCGTTCGCCTTCGAGGAAGTGCTTGCACGGGTCGAGGCGCTGTCCCGCCGGCCGAAGCAGCTCACCAGCGCCAAGCTGGTGGCCGGAGACCTCGAGCTCGACCTCGGGAGCCGCGAGGTCCGCCGCGCCGGCGGGCTCATCGAGCTCACTCCCAAGGAGTACGCGGTGCTGGAGTATCTGCTGCGCCATCCCGGGCGGGTCATGTCCCGGACGCTGATCACCGAGTACGCCTGGGACTATCACTTCGACCCCGGCACCAACATCGTGGACGTGGTGATCAACCGGCTGCGCAAGAAAGTGGATGCCGGATATGACAAGAAACTCCTGCACACCGTGCGTGGCGTGGGGTACGTGATCCGGGCCTGATGTGAGGTCCATTCGCTGGCGGCTCACCCTCGCCTATGCGGTCGCGCTGGTGGCGACCATGATCGCCTTCGGCGCCACCCTCTACCTCAGCCGGCAGCGGAACAGTCTGCGCGATTTCGACGTCCGGCTCCAGCAGCGGCTGCAGCTCGAGGCCGAGCTGTCGGTGCGCTATCTCGACGAATCCCACCGGGTGCTCGGCCGTCTGGTGGTTATCGGCGATTCGCTCCCCGCGCTGGTGTCCACCATCGCGCCCTATTTCGAGAGCATCCGGGACTACCTCATCCTGGTGGACGCCGAGGGGCGGGTCCTGGTCCAGACCGACACCGCCTCGGCGCTGCCGATCTCCTCGTTCGAACGGCTTCGCGCTCCGTTGGCGTCCCCGGTTACGGCGCCGCGGAGCGGCAGCTTCACCTTCGACCCCCGCATCGGGCCGGCCCGCTACGTGGTGCTCCCGGTCAAGGAAGCGGGTCCGGAAGTCGCCGCGGTGCTGGTCGCGGCGCCGAGCACCGCAAACATCCTCGACGCGCAGGCGCTCCTCTCCAGCATGCTGGTCATCGCGCCGCTGATTCTCGGTGCATCCCTCCTGCTGGGATATTGGGTGGCGGGCAGCAGCCTCCGGCCCCTCGGGCTCATGGTTCGGGAGCTCGAGGCCATCACCGACGGTCGGAGCTTGCACCGGCGCCTGGCGGTGGAGCGGGGCGGGGACGAGGTAGCCCGGCTCAGCACCGCAGCCAATCGGATGTTTGAGCGTCTGGAGTTGAGCTTCTCCGCGCTCCATCGCTTCACTGCCGAAGCCAGCCACGAGCTCAAGACTCCCCTCATGGTGCTGCGCGCCGGGGTGGAGCGCGCCCTCCGGAACCCGGCCACTCCTCCGGAAAGCCTCCAGGCGCTCGACGAGTCCCTGATGCACATCGGCCGGATGGCGGAACTGGTGGACAGCCTCCTCACCCTCGCCCGCGCCGATGAAGGCCGGCTTCCGCTGGCGGCCGAGGAATGCGACCTGCGCGACCTGGTGAATGAGGGGTCCGAGACCGCGAGCATGCTGGCCGAGGCGACCGGGCTCACCGTCACCGCCACGATGCCGGACGCCCCGGTGTCGCTTCGGGTCGACCGTAACCGCATGCGGCTGCTGGTGCGCAACCTGGTGACCAACGCGGTCAAGTACACTCCGGCGGGCGGGGTGGTCACCCTGGGGCTCACCGATCAGGGCGATGGG
>JBGPVQ010000042.1:0-11433 GCA_041491785.1 Gemmatimonadota bacterium
CTCGCCGGTCGACACCAGCAGGAAGAGCGGATTGCTCTTGCCCAGCGCGGCCCGGGCACCCAGAACCTCCGCCAGGCGCGCGGACCCCGCGGCGTTCACCACCCACGCACCCCCTGGATCTACTTGCGCCTCGGAGCCCGACGAGAGCCCGGCGAGGTGTACGATCGCATCCCAGTCTCCCTCGGCCGCCGTCTCAACCGAGTTGCGGGACTCCAGCTCGAGCGCCCGCCAGGAAACCGCCAAACGCTCCGATTCACCGAGGAACCCGGCCGGGCCACCTCCGGTCCGGTAGGTCCCGGTCACCGCATGTCCGGCTTCGAGCATCCGCCGGACCAGCCACCCCCCGACAAACCCGTCGGCTCCGGTGACGAGGGCTCTCACCTCTTCCGGGCCAGCCGCTCCAGATCGGCATCCACCATCAGCCGCACCAGCCCCTCGAAATCGACCGTGGGAGTCCAACCCAACTCGGCCGCCGCCTTGTGGGGATCGGCCAGGAGCACGTCTACCTCGGCCGGACGCATTAAGGCCGGGTCGCTCACGACGTACCGGCTCCAGTCGAGCCCGGCGTGGCTGAAGGCGGCCTCGACCAGCTGCCGCACGCTGTGGGTCTTTCCGGTCCCGATCACGTAGTCCCGCGGCTCGGGACCCTGCAACATCCGCCACATCGCGTCCACGTAGTCGCCGGCGTAGCCCCAGTCTCGTTGGGCGTCGAGGTTGCCCAATCGAAGTTCGCGCGCCAGGCCCAGCTTGATGCGCGCCACGCCGTCGGAAACCTTCCGGGTCACGAATTCCATGCCCCGGCGCGGGGATTCGTGATTGAAGAGGATGCCGCTCACCGCGTAGAGTCCGTACGACTCCCGATAATTGACGGTGATCCAGTGCCCGTACACCTTGGCGACTCCATAGGGAGAACGCGGGTAGAACGCCGTGCCCTCGTGCTGCGGAGTCTCCCGCACCTTGCCGAACATCTCGGACGAGCTGGCCTGATAAAACCGCGCGCCGGGGTGCACCAGCCGGAGCGCCTCGAGCATCCGGGTCACGCCCAGCGCGGTGAATTCACCGGTCAGGACCGGCTGGGTCCAGGAGGCGGGGACGTAGGACTGGGCGGCCAGGTTGTATACCTCGTCGGGGCGGACATCCTGCATCACGACGGTGAGCGAGTGCTGGTCGAGCAGGTCTGCCGTGACGATGGTGATCCGATCCAGCAGGTGCTCGATCCGCTCGAAGCTGTGGTGGCTGGTGCGGCGCACCAGGCCATAGACCTGGTACCCCTTGCCGAGGAGGAACTCGGCGAGGTAGGAACCGTCCTGGCCGGTGATCCCGGTCACGAGTGCCTTAGGCATGGGCGGGTTGTTCTGAGACCATAGTCGGCCTATATTTGCGGGCTCTGCGCCCAGGGCGCAGGCAGTGAATTCTCAACCAGGTCGAGGGCATATGGCGCGGGTCTGCACGGTGTGTGGCAAGGGGCCGACGACCGGCAACCACGTAAGCCACGCCAACAACCGGGTCAAGCGCCGCTGGTATCCCAATCTTCAGACCGTCCGTACCAGGGTGGCCGGCGAGATTCGCCGGGTCCGGGTCTGCACCCAGTGCATCAAGAGCAACCGGATTCGCAAGGCCGGCTGACCGTCCCGTCGCCGCGGCCCGGAGTTGAAAAAAAGGGGACCAACCGGTCCCCTTCGACGTTTCCGGAAGCCGGGGAGCCGTCACTCGGACAGGAGCTCGATGCGGGCGATGTCGGCGCCGTCGCCGGCGCGGTGCCCCAGCTTGAGGATCCGGGTGTAGCCGCCGGGCCGCGCGGCGAAACGCGGGCCGATTTCCTTGAACAGCCGCCCGAGGATTTCCCGATCGGGGATCCGGCGCTCGACCTGGCGGCGGGCGTGGAGATCGCCCCGACGCGCCAACGTGATCAGCCGCTCGGCGTAGGGTCTCAGCTCCTTGGCCTTGGCCTCGGTGGTGACGATGGCGTCGTGCTGGAACAGGCTGGCCGCCATGTTCCGGAGCAGCGCCTTCTTGTGGGTGGACGTCCGCGAAAGCTGGCGTCCCTTGGCGCGGTGGCGCATCAGGCGCTCTCCCCGGCCGAACCGTTCGCGTCGGCGGGCGCGCCACCGGTGCGAGCCGCGCGCAGATCGCCGTCCACTTCCTCGAACGCCATGCCGAACCGGAGCCCCTCGCGCAGCAGCAGCTCGGCGATTTCGGCCACCGCCTTTTCGCCGACGTTCTTGACCTTCAGCAGCTCCTCTTCGCTGAATTCCACCAGATCCCGGAGGGTCCGGATGTTGGAATTCTTGAGCGAATTGAGCGAGCGGACCGAGAGGCCGAGGTCGTCGATCAGGCGCTCGAGCTTCATCCGGAGGCCGCCGGTGATGGCGACGCCCTCCGCCGGCAGGGCCCGGGCCTGCGGCACCCGGCCGAAGTCGATGAAGAACCGGAAGTGCTCAGTCGCCAGCGCCGCGGCGTAGGCGATTGCGTCCTCCGGGCTGATGGTCCCGTTGGTTTCCACCATGACCGCGAGCCGATCGTAGTCGGTACGCTGGCCGACGCGGGTTTCGCTGACGGTGAAGTTGGCCCGGCGCACCGGGTTGTAGATGGCGTCGATCCGCACCACGTCCACCGGCAGGGAACGATCCACCAGGTGCATTTCCGATTCGACGTACCCGCGGCCCTTGTTGACGTAGAGGTCGCAGCTCACGTCCTTCTCGTCCTGGAGGGTGAACAGCAGGTGGTCGGGATTCACCACCCGTACCCCCGCCGACTCCTGGATGTCCCGGGCGAAGACCGCGCCCTTTCCCTCCCGGCGGATCCGGAGGATGGCCTCGTCCTTGTCTTCGTCGAGGACCAGGGTCAGCGCCTTGAGCCGCTGAATGATCTGGTGTACGTCCTCCAACACGCCGGAGACGGTCTGGTGCTCATGGACCACGCCGTCCATCCGGAACGCCCACACTGCGGAGCCGCGGAGCGAGGAAAGGAGCAGCCGCCGGAGCGAATTGCCCAAGGTGTAGCCGAAGCCCCGCTCCAGCGGCTGGAGCCGGAACTCGGCGATGTTCGGGTTGTCGTCCCGCTTGGTCATTTCGACCATGTACGGGCGGACCAGGCCGGTCATGTCGATCGTCATGCGGTTCCGTTCCCCGGTTACTTCGAGTAAAGCTCGACGATGAGCTGTTCCTGCGCGTTGAGCGGGATCGCGTCACGGGTGGGCAGCATGGTCAAGCGGCCGGCGGCCTTCCCGCTATCCACCGAGAGCCACGACATCGGCGCGCCCCGGGTAGAGCCCTCGAGCGCCACCTTGACCGGCACCAGGTCGCGCGCCTCGGGTGCCACCCGCACCTCCTGGCCGGGAACCACCCGATAGGAGGGGATGTCCACCCGTCCGCCATTCACCTGCACGTGCCCGTGGCGCACCAGTTGCCGAGCCGCGCGCCGACTGGAAGCAAATCCCATCCGGTAGACGATGTTGTCCAGCCGGGTTTCCAGCGCCACCAGGAGGTTGGTGCCTTTGACGCCGGTTTCCCGGGTGGCCCGCTCGAAGGTATTGCGGAACTGCTGCTCCGAGAGGCCGTAGATGCGCTTCACCTTCTGCTTTTCCCGGAGCTGGCGGGCGTACTCCGACATCTTGCGGGATCCGCGGCCGCTCATCGACTGGCCGTGCTGACCCGGCGGGTATCCCCTCCGCTCGACCGCGCACTTTTCGGTGAGACAGCGCGACCCTTTGAGGAACAGCTTGGTGCCCTCGCGGCGGCAGAGCCGGCAGGCGGGCCCAGCGTAACGTGACATGGCTCAGACCCTGCGCTTCTTGGGCGGCCGGCACCCGTTGTGAGGAATCGGGGTGACGTCCTTGATCGAGACGACGCGGAGCCCCACCGACGCGAGGGCCTGGATGGCCGACTCCCGGCCGCTGCCAGGACCCTGCACCAGCACGTGGAGCTTCCGGACGCCGAGGTTCATGGCCTCGCGGCCGACGTTTTCCGCGGCGACGGTGGCGGCGAAGGGCGTGCTCTTCTTCGAGCCCTTGAATCCCGCCTTTCCGGCGGTGCCCCAGGCGACGGTGTTGCCCTTCATGTCGGTGATCGTAATGAGCACGTTGTTGAACGTGGCCGAGATGTGGGCAATGCCCTCGGACTCGACGACCCGCTTGGAGCGCTTGACGGCCGCCGCCTTGGCGGGCGCGGCGGAGGCGGAATCGGGTGCGGCCGGCTGTTCGGGAGTCGTCATGGATTACTTCTTGGTCGCCTTCTTCTTGCCCGCGATGGCGCGGCGCGGCCCCTTTTTGGTGCGCGCGTTGGTGTGAGTGCGCTGGCCCCGGACAGGAAGCCCTTTCCGGTGGCGGGAGCCACGATAGCTGCCGATATCCATCAACCGCTTGATGTTCATGGCGATCTCGGTCCGGAGCGCACCCTCGACCTTGACGCTCCGCTCGATCAGCTGGCGCAGCCGGGCCACCTCGGTGTCGGAGAGATCGCGAACCCGAGTGTCGGGGCTGATCCCGGAATCCGACAGGAGGCGATTGCTGGTTGGGCGGCCGACGCCATAGATGTACGTAAGCGCCACTTCGACCCGCTTTTCCCTCGGGAGGTCCACGCCGGCAATGCGCGCCATCTCAGCCCTGCCGTTGCTTGTGCTTGGCGTTGCGTTTGCAGATAACCCGGATCACGCCCTGCCGTTTGACCACCTTGCAGTGCTCGCAGATCGGTTTGACGCTCGACCGTACCTTCACGCAAGATCTCCCAACAAAGATTTGAGGGACAGCTTTGCAATATAGAATACCGAGACGGACCCACGCAAGGGCCTAGATGATGGCGCACCACGGCTTTCCGAGGCCGGGGCCGAACACAGTCCGAAGGGGTTCGCGGGGGGTTCTAGTGCGCCGGAGGGAGCCGGAACCAGAACGTGCTGCCGCGGTCGATCTCGCTCTCCAAGCCGATGGTGCCGCCGTGGGCTTCCAGGGCAAGCTTGCAGAACGTCAGGCCCAGGCCGCTCGAGCGTGGGGACCGCATGGCTCCTTGACTCACCTGGCCGAACTTCTCGAACACCTTCGCGTGATACTCGGGGGCTATTCCCGGCCCAGTGTCGCTGACCCGGGCCTCCGGACCAGCGGCGGTCATCCGCACTTCGATGCCCACCCGGCCCTCCCGGGGGGTGAACTTGATGGCGTTTCCGACCAGGTTCGCCAGGACCCGGCCGATCAGCTCGGGATCCGCGTCCGCGAATACGGGCTCGGGGGGAGCAGCCAAGTCGATGGGAACCCGTTGCCCGCCGCCGAGGGACAGGATCACGTCCGCCGCCAGGGCGCCAAGATCCACCGAGACGAGGTGGATGGGCATCGCGGCCGACTCCAGCCGGCTCACATCCAGCACCGTACTCACCATCTCGGCCATCTGGCGGACGTTCCGGCCCATCTCCTCGATGTCGGTGAGTAGTGTCGGGTGGGACAGCTCCATGGCGTCACCCCGGATCAAGTCGAGGTACGCCATGATTCCGGTCAAGGGGGACCGAAGATCGTGCACCAGCAGCTGCACCAGACTATCCCGGAGGTTCTCCACCTCCCGCAGGTGCTGGTATTGCGCGTCCAGCGTGCGGTGCAGCGCCCGCAGGTGCAGCGCGTTGGTGACCCGGAGCAGAAGATCGGATCGATCGATCGGCTTGGTGAGGTAGTCGTTGGCGCCGGCGGCAATCCCCTCCAGGCGTTGCTCCCGATGGGTGAGCGAGGTGACCAGGATCACGGGCAGCGACGCCGTGACGGGGTCGGCACGGAGCCTCCGGCAAACCTCCAACCCGCTCAGCCCCGGCATGTTGACGTCCAGCAGCACCAGGTCCGGCGGGCTGCGGCCGACTTCGGCCAGGGCCTCATCGCCCCCTGTGCATTCGACGACCCGGTGACCGTTGAGCTCGAGGATTTCCCGCAGCAACGTCCGATTGGGCTCGTGATCGTCCACCACCATGACCGATCCGATCGGCGGAATGGTGCTCGGAGGATGCGCCACCGTCACCGAGCCTCCCGGTGCCGTTCGAGGAACCGGGCGATGGTATCGGGAAGCTCCCGGGTTTGGATCGGCTTGCTGATGAATCCGTCGAACCCCGCCGCCTTCGCCCGCTCCTGATCTTCGGCCATCGCGAAGGCGGTGAGCGCCAGCGTGGGGACGTGCCGGATTCTGGGGTCGGCGCGAAGGGCCCGCATCGCGGCGTAGCCGTCCATTCCGGGGAGCCCGATGTCCAGCAGGATCAAGTCCGGCGGTTCCGAGCGCGCGGAGCGCAGGCATTCTTCGGCCGAGCGCGCCTGCCGCACGGTGTGCCCGACGGCTTGGAGCACCTCGGTGGCGAGCTCGAGATTGAGCAGGTTATCGTCGACGATCAGGACCTGAGCGGGTTTCACACCGGCATCCGCGGGAGGGGGCACATCCGGCTGAGCTCGGCAATCAGCTCCTCTCGACCCCCCTTCGGAACGATGGCCTGGACGCTGCTGCGGAGGTGTTCCCGTTCCGGCTGGGTGAGTTCCTTGGCCGTCAAGATCAGGATCGGGATCTTCCCAAGCTCCGCATCCTCCCTCAGCGTTCGCACCACCTCGAATCCGTCCAGGTCGGGCATTAGGAGGTCGAGGATGATCACGTCGGGAGGATCCGCCCGCGTCAATTCGATCCCGCTCCGCCCGCCCGAGGCGCTAAGCACGCGGAAACCCCGCTGCTGCAGAAGCTCGGTCAGGTAGATGACGGTAGCTGCCTCATCATCCACCACCAGCACCGTCCTGGGCGCCGCCCCGACCATCGGGCCAAGCGCCCGTTCCAGTGCCGCGAGGAGGGCCGGGCGCTGGACCGGCTTGACCAGCCAGTCCGAGGCGCCGAGGCTCAACGCCAGCTCCCTCCGACCGGTCACCGAGACCACGACGACGGGGATGCCGCTGGTTTCCGGATCGGCCTTGAGCTGGGCCAGAATGCCGAGGCCATCCCGGTCGGGAAGCAGGATATCGAGCGTGATTCCATCGGGCTTCAACCTGCGGGCCAGCCTGAGCGCCTCCTCGCCGCTCGCGGCGCCGGCAACCCGGTAGCCCGCCTCTCTCAGACAGTGCCGCAGGAGGTCCCGCGCATGAGGCTCGTCGTCCACCACGAGGACGAGCGGCCCCTCGGTATTCTCAAACTCGTGCAGTGCCGGAAGGGGGACCGCTGGCGATGATCCGGAAGGGGCCGAGCCGAGCGGCAGGGTGAAGCGGAAGGTGCTGCCCCGCCCGGGCTCGCTCTCCACCCAGATCCGGCCGCCGTGGAGCTCCACCAGCTTACGGCTAAGTGGCAATCCCAGCCCGGTTCCCTCATGGTCGGCACTTCCGGCGGAGCCCAACTGCTCGAACTCGCTGAAAATGCGTTCCTGGTCCTCCCGGGCGATGCCGATGCCGGTGTCGGCCACCGCGAACTCGATCCATTCTCGGCCGGCCGCCGACGGAGCCTCCGCCGCCCGGCGGGCTGAGAATTCCACTCGGCCGCCCTCGGGGGTGAACTTGATCGCGTTCCCGAGGAGGTTGAAAAGAATCTGCTTGAAACGAGCCAGATCTGCACTCAGGAGCGGGAAGGCGTCCGGCACCGAGAGGCGAATGTCGAGACGCTTCTTTTCCGACAGGGCGGTCAAGACACCCAGCACCTGCTCAGCCGCCGGCCGGATGTCGAACTCGGACGGCGACAGCTCCATCCGGCCGGCCTCCACCTTCGAGAGGTCGAGGATGTCGTTGATCAGCTGCAGCAGGTTTCGGCCGCTCAGCAGGACGTTGGCCACGTAACGGCGTTGTTTCTCGTTGAGCGCACCGACCCGTTGATCCTCGAGGATCTCGGAGAATCCGATGATGGAATTGAGCGGGGTCCGCAGCTCGTGGCTCATCTTGGCCAGAAAATCCGACTTGGCCCGGTTCGCGCGCTCGGCGGCGTCCTTGGCCTCCCGAATCGTCTCCTCGGTCCGCAACCGATCGGTGATGTCTTCCGAGATGCCGAGCAGGAAGAGGGGGTGGCCGTGTTCATCGCGCACCGCCACCTTCTTGGTGTGCAGGGTCCGGACCCCGTGGGCCTTGGTGTGGATGGTTTCGGCGGGGATATCGACCACCTCGCGGGCGGCCAGCACTTCCCGGTCCATCGCGACGAAGTGGCGCGCCTCCTCCTCCGGGAAGAAGTCAAAGTCGTTTTTTCCCAGGAGGTCCGCCTCAGTGAAACCGAGCAGCTCCTCCCCGGCCCGATTGAATCGGACGAACCGCAGTTCCCCAGGCTCCTTCAGGAACACCATGTTCGGGATGAGGTCGATGATTTGCGAGAGCCGACGCTCCCGCTCCTCGACCGCCGCCTCGGCCTCGGCCCGCTTTCGCAGGTCGTGGCTGATCGCGCGCCCGGCCAGGATGAGGAAGAAGATCGCCAGAAGGCCGGCGGTCACATTGGTGGCGCTGGAGATCCGGTCGTCGGTCCGCTGCCGCGCCTCCGACCGGCCGACCCGGCCTTCCTCCCACGCGGAGAGCTCGCTCACGGTTCGGCGAATCCCGGCCATCAGAAGCCTGCCCTGACCGCTCCGGATGATCTGAAGGGCGGAATCCTGGAACCCGGCCCGGCTCAAGTTGATCTGGCGGTCCAAGAGCGCAAGGCGGGCTCGGACCAGTGAATCGAGCGGAGCGAACCGCCGAGCCGCCCCGGTATCGGAGGCGAGAAGGGTTCGGACCCGGCTGAGCATCGCTGGAATCGAATCGATCGTCCGCCGGTAAGGCTCCAGGTACTCTTCCTGTCGCGAAAGCAGGTAGCCGCGCTGGCTGGTTTCGGCGGCCTCGACCGACGACAGGAATGCGACGAAGTCCATCTGGCGAGCGCTGCTTTGTCGGCGGTCGGCGGCGGCTTGGCGCGACCGAGCCCCCGTCCAGATAGAGACGCCGCCGATCACTAGGAGAATGCCGACGGCAACCGCCAACGCCAGGTTCACCCGCCGGCGCAGCGCATCCCCCCCCTCGACTGTCACCCTCCGCGCCAAGTCCCCGCGCGCGCCGGAGGCGGTCAATCCGACCGAGAACGCAACGAACGCCAGGATGGAGTTGAGCTGCGGCTGGGTGGCAGCCGACATCGGTACCGCCATCAAAAAGCGGTAGCCGTACACGCCGGCCGCCAGCGCGGTGACTACGCCGAAGAGCAGGCCGACGGATCGGGCCGCAAGCCGCCACGCCTCATTCCGTGCCCGCACCAGGAGCAGCGCCAGGCCGATGAGGAGGAGGCTGATCCACCCGCTCGAGGCAAGCGGCTTGACTACCACCGCGTCGAGGTCCGGAGCGAGGATTCGCTCGAGCGGCCTCGACCACCCCAGCGCCCCTTCGCTGAATTTCAGCACAGCCAGGACGACCACCACACCGGCCAACGCACGCCCCAGCCGCCGGTGGAGCCTTGGAGACGATTCGGATTCGGGGAGGTAGAGTGACGCGCCACCAGCGAGGAAGAGGAGGGCCAGGACCGGGTTCATATCCACCCCGATCCCTCCGGCGGTGCGCAGGACGGGCAGGTTCAGCCACCAGCCCAGCAGCGCAGCCCCTCCGAATACCGCGGCCACCCCGCCGGACACTTGAGCAACGCGTCCGCTCCTGCCATCGGGCTGATCCCGGGGGGGTCCCGGCGCCGCGCTCACATCAACTCCCGATGCGGAAGCTGCAGGAAGCCTTGAACCAAGCAGGGATCGAACCTACGGCCAGCTTCCGACTCGAGATCCTGGAGCACCAGCTCCAGCGGCAGGGCCTCGCGGTAGGGCCGGTCGTGGGTCATCGCGTCGAAGTAGTCGGCGATGCCGACGATCCGGGCGGCGAGCGGACTGGATTCACCGGCGAGCCCAGCGGGATACCCGCTCCCATCCCACCGCTCGTGGTGATCCAGCGCGATCTCCGACGCCAGCCGGATCAGCGGCGAGCGCCCACCGGACAGGATTTCGGCGCCGATGGTGGTGTGCGCCTTCATCAAGTTGAACTCGCTGGTGGTGAGGGTGGCTGGTTTGAGCAGCACCACGTCGGGGATCCCGATTTTGCCCAGGTCGTGGAGCGGTGCCGCGCGAGCGATCAAATCGACTTCCGCGCTCGCCACCCCCACGTTCGCGGCCAGGCGCACAGCGGTCCGGCCGACCCGCCGGGTGTGCTGGCCGGTGGCGTCATCACGGAACTCGGCGGCCCGGGCCAAGCGGTCAAGCACCTCCATGCGGGTCTGGTCCAGCGCAAGGGTGCGGGCCAGCACCTTTACTTCCAGCATCTGATTCTGCTGTCGGAGCTCCAGGTGGGCGAACCGGAGCTCGAGAAGATTTCGGATGCGGAGCAGTACCTCGTCGCTATCGAACGGCTTGGCGACGAAGTCCCTGGCGCCGAGCGCCAGTGCGCGCCGCTTGACGACCTGGGAGGGGTCTCCCGTCAGCATCACGATGGGCACGAAGCTGCCGTCGGGAATCGCCGGAATCAGGCGCTCGAGAACGCCGAATCCATCCAGTTCCGGCATGTGAAGATCGAGGCATACCAGGTCGGGGAGCGTATCGACGAAAAGCGGCAGGGCCTGAAGCGGATCGGTGGTCTCGACCAGCTGGGTGATCCCCGCCCGCTGGAGCATTCGTCGGAGGATGGCCAGGTTCGCCGCCTCATCGTCGACAATGAGGAGGCGCGCCCGGGTCAGTACGACGTGCGGCGGCGCTCGCCACGCCCCGGGCGCCAGCGCACGCGGCGTTGCCGTGAAGGAGTGTCGATGCCGCTGCCGATCAATCATCCATCGTGCCCCCAGCTCGCGGGGAACCGTCGGATTGGACCGGTCCCCCGCCTGCGGCCGGACTGCAATCAGCGGAGCTACCGGGCCCGACCGGCGCGAAACGGTCGATTCTCACAATGACGACTGCTGTTCTCAGCACAAACCGGACCCGAGTATGTCCTGATCCGACGACAACCCAGGTCAAGAAGCGGGCCCAAGAGGCTTATCGCTTGGACCACAACGGTTAAGCCGCAAACATCATGGCGGGCCGCCGCCGAAGGCCCAGCCGATGCACGGCGGGGCCTCGCGACATGCGGTGGCGCATTCTACCCGCCTGTGGGGAAGAGATTCATCCGGAGCGGAAAAACAACCTAGAACATGTTCTAGGTACCCTCCGGGGAGCTTTACCCTCCCGCGGAGCGTCGTTGGGCAGCCTGCGCATCAGGGATCTCGGCGTGCTCAACCGATGGAGGCGAGGATCTCCGTGAGGACGGCGGCGGGATCAGTCGCGTGCAGAATCGGTCTCCCCACCACGAGGTGGGTCGCTCCATGCCGCACCGCGTCCGCTGGTGTCGCGGTGCGGCTCTGATCCCCCGGGTCATCCCCGGGGCGGCGAATTCCGGGAACCACCACCAGCGGATCGGGGCCGAGCCCGGTGCGGATTCGCTCGACCTCGAGCGGGCTGCAGACGATCCCGGCAAGTCCGGACGAGACCGCGAGGCGC
>JBGPVQ010000043.1:0-11419 GCA_041491785.1 Gemmatimonadota bacterium
CCGGCACCGGCTGGCAGCACTGGGCGTACCGGACCAGCAGCCCGTCCACGCCCTGGATCTTGATGCCCCTCCCCAGCCGGATGCGGTTGAGCATCCGGCCGAACACCGTCGGCTTCGGTTCCTGAAGATCTTCGGCGGGCAGATCCGGATAGAGCGCCCGCATCATCTGGCCGATGGCCACGTCGCCCCGGCCCACCGCCGCCTCGAGCGACTGGCCGTCGCTCAGGCCAAGCGCCGGCGCGGCGCGGTCCAGCGCGGCCGCATCGGGCATCGAGAGGCGGCGGCGTTTCACCTCGCGCTGGAGGATGTCCCGCCCCAGCTGGCTGGAGACGGTCTCCTCCTCGTGCCGGATCCACTGCTTGATCTTGCCCCGCGCCCGGCCGGTGCGCACGTGGGCAAGCCAGTCGCGGCTGGGCTTGGCCTGCGCCGAGGTGAGAATCTCGATGGTATCGCCGTTCTTGAGCTCGCGGTGAAGCGGCGCGATCCGCCCGTTGATCTTGCAGCCCTGGCAGCGGAGGCCGACCTCGGTGTGAACGTGGAACGCGAAGTCGATCGCGGTGGCGCCCTTGGGGAGCCGCTTCACGTCGCCCTGCGGCGTGAACACGAAAATCTCGTCCTGGTAGAGATCCACTTTGAGAAACTCGAGGAACTCCTCCGGCGAGTGGGTGTCTTGCTGCAATTCCAGCAGCTGGCGGAACCACCCGAAGTGCTGGTCGAGCTCGTCGGGCCGCTGCCGCTCGGTCTTGTAGAGCCAATGGGCGGCGATGCCGTACTCCGCCGTGCGGTGCATTTCCTGGGTGCGGATCTGCACCTCGTAGAGCTGCGCGTTGGGGCCGAAGATCGTGGTGTGGAGCGACTGGTACCCGTTCGACTTGGGGGAGGCGATGTAGTCCTTGAACCGCTCCTGAAGCGGGGTCCAGGTGTGGTGAATCACCCCGAGGACGTGGTAGCAGTCGGGCACACTGCGCACGATGACCCGGAGCGCCATCATGTCGTAGATGGCATCGAAGGGCGTATTCCGCTTCCGCATCTTCTGCCAGATCGACCAGAGGTGCTTGGGCCGGCCGCTGACATCGAATTCCTCGATCCCCGCGCGACGGAATTCCTGCTCGAGGGGGCCCTGCAGCGCGGCGATCGATTCCTCGCGCTCCGCCCGCTTGGCCGCCACCTGGCGGGCCAGACTGGCGTACTCTTCCGGCTCCAGGAACTTGAACGCCAGGTCCTCCAGCTCGGCCTTGACGCCGGCCATGCCGAAGCGGTGGGCCAGCGGGGCGTAGATCTCCCGGGTTTCGGTGGCGATCCGCGAACGCTTCTCGGCGGTGAGATGCTCCAGCGTCCGCATGTTGTGCAGCCGGTCGGCCAGCTTGATGATGATGACCCGCGCGTCCTTGGCGATCGACAAGAGCAGCTTCCGGTAGTTCTCGACCTGCTCCTCCGCCGTCGACCGGAAGGTGAGGTGGGCGATCTTGGTGAGCCCGTCCACCAGCCCCGCGACCTCGGGGCCGAACTCCGCCGCGATGTCCTCGTCGCGCACATCGGCGTCCTCGACGACATCGTGCAGCAGCGCCGCGGCGATCGACGCCGAATCGACGAACTGGCCGATGAGAATGGTGGCGACGGCGATGCTGTGGGAAACGAACTCCTCGCCGCTCATCCGCTTCTGGCCCCGGTGTGCGCTCGCGCTGAAGCGGAGCGCCCGGTCGATCAGCTCCAGGTCGAGCCGGTCGGCGTGGCGCTCCAGCGCGGTGCGGAAGTCCGGAGCCAGATCGAGCAGCGTCTCGTTCACAACAGTCCCCGGGTGGCAAAGCTGGTGAACCGGTCCCCCGCCACGATGACGTGGTCGTACACCGGCAAATCGAGCAACTCTCCCGCCGCCACCAGTTGGCGGGTCACCGCCTGATCGTCGGCCGAGGGGGTCGGATCCCCGCTCGGATGGTTGTGCACCAGGATGATGCCCGCGGCGGCTTCGGCGATGGCGGCCCGGAACACCTCGCGCGGATGCACCAGCGAGCTGTTGAGGAGGCCGCGGGTGATCAGCACGTCCCGGGTCACCTGGCTCTGGCTGTCCAGCGCCAGCAGGTGGAATTCCTCCACCGCGAGGTCGCGGAGCCGGGGACCCACGATCCGCATTACGTCCTCGGGCGAGCGGATCCGGGCCGGGCTGGGGCGGGCTTCCCGGGCCAGCCGGGCGCCGAGCTCGAGGGCTGCAAGCAACCGTGCCCCCTTGGCCAGACCGACCCCAGAGGTCTTGAGCAACTCGCCCGGGGGTCGGGCGGCTAGGCGGCGCAGCGAGCCGTCCGCCGGTGCCAGCAGGCTGGCGGCAACCTCCAGTGCACTCCGCCCCCCTCCCCCCGTCCCTAGGAGAATGGCCAAAAGCTCCAAGGCGGTCAATGCTTGGGTCCCATGGGCCCAGAGGCGCTCGCGCGGGCGATCGGGGGAGAAAGTTGTGGTAGGTAAGGGCGGTGGGTGAGCGGTCTGCGCGGCCATCCGTGCAGGATAGCGCCGCCCCGGGGGCCGCCACGTGCCGATTCAGCGCGACGCGGCGCCTCCGAGGGCGACACGACAATGACTTCTAGGTCAGAAGCGCACGGAATAGCCGACAAGAATCGCGTACTTTGCCAGCCCGCCGCCCCCGAGTTTCCCTGCGGCAAGATCGACATCGCTCGGAGGGAAATTCCGGTAGACGAGCACGGGGAGCGCCGCCTCGATCATGTGCCTGCCCCGGGCGAGCGTCAAGTTGGGCATGAAGTATCCCGTCGCCGCGGGAAGGCGGAACCCATCGTCCTTCCCACCCAGCAGGTCCTTCTGCGTCGTGCCTCCGAGCCGGGCGTTGAGGCCCCCAGTGAGGCCTTGCTCAGGCCAGAGCGCCACGCCGATCCCCGCATTCGCGCTCCAGGTGTCCGGAACAGCCCAGTGCACCGTGGATCCAGGGGAACGCACCACATCGGTCGTTTTCTTCGGATTGATCGTGTACGTACCCGCGGCGTAGAGATAGGCGCGGTCCAGGATCGGCTGGAAGCCCATGACCTGAAGGATGAGGCCCCAGCCACCGTCTCCGAGCTGGATCGACTGATGTACCGGAAACGGTACGGTGCTGCCGTTCTTGTTCCACCACGTCCCCTGGACATCATTTTTCCCGGTCGGTGCCTTCACTCCCAGACCGACGGATACGTTCCCCCCAGGACTCACCGCTTGGGCCCTCCGGAGCCAATAGATTGCCAGGAGAGTCGTTTCGCCAAGACCGGCGGCGGTGTTCGTGTGGCGCAGTGAATCGGCGTACCACGTCGTGTGGCTGCCATACAGGAATGGAGCGTTCAGGGTCAACGAGAGACGATCGCTCACTGCGTACTCGACGCTGAGCACCAGGGTCTGCGATTCGACGGCGGACGGATCGCCGTGGGGTGCTGTGACACTGTTGTCGTCGTGACCTTGAATGAGATTGTGTGAGGTGAGACGGCGAAAGGCCAGACCAACCTGCCAAGTGCCCCGGGGGAGGTAGACGTCACCCTGCCCAAAGCGAGCCGGCGAGGCGAATCGGCTGGGGCTGCACCCCTGGCCGGAGGCGGCACCGGCGCGGAGGAGGGCGGCGATAGCCAAGATCACTGCGAGGGAGAGGACGTGTCTGTTCGAGGCCGACTCTGAGGTGCTCATTGGACCCTTTGCTAGGTCGAAGACCGGGCCGAGTGGAGGCTCGGACCCGAAACGTGAGGACACGAACAACCCACGGACCGGCAACCATCCGGGAGAATCGCGAGCGGGCGAATCACTGCGGCAGTCCCACTCGCCGCACCAGCGCTCGGAAGCGCGGGTCGGCGCGCAACGGGTCCCAGCGCGGATCCCGGTTCAGCCACACCAGCCAGTGGGTCCGTTGATCGACCGCCTTGTCGAGCCAGGTGAATGCGCGGTCCTTCTCCCCCAGAGCGGCATACACTAGGGCGACCCCATACGCGGTCACGAACTCACTCCTGGCGAGCGAATCAAGTTTCACCAGGATCCTCCGCGCCTCCCGCCGATCGCCCATCGTCGCCGCCACGTTCCCCATCCCCGCCAATGTGGGCACCCAGGTGCGCAAGGGTCCCGTGGCTTGATACTCTGCTATGGCTTCCCGGTTCTTACCCTGCGCCTGGTACACCCGGCCCAGATACAGGTGGGCGATGCCGAAGGTCGAGTCCATCGCGAGCGCCCGCCGAAGCATAGCCTCCGCCTCCGCCTGCTTGCCGGCGTAGTGGGTGATCCACCCCGCCGTGCTCGCGATCGGGACGGAGAGGGGCTCGAGGTCGACTGCTCGTTTGACCTGCACCTCCGCTTCGGCGAGCCGGCCGACGGCCGCAAGGTAGAGACTGTACCACTCCCGAGCAGTGGCGTAGCTCGGATTGAGCGACAGTGCGCGCTGAAACTCCTGGTCCGCCTTGCTCCAGTTCCAGTCATAGTAGAGGTAGAAGTAGCCCAATGAGGCGTGGGGCTCGGCGAGCGTCGAATCCAACTGGAGCGCCGTCAGGGCGGCCGCCTTGGCCTTCGGGAACGCGTCGTCGGGGGCGAGAAAGCCTCCGTACCCCAGTTGGACGTAGGCATCGGCGCGACCAGAGTAAGCGGAAGCGTCGGTGGGGTCGAGGTCGAGGGCCTCCTGGAAGAAGCCCACGGCCCGCTTCAGGTTGGCCGCACCACGCTTATTCCACCAATAGCGCCCGGCGATGTACTTATTGTACGCCGCGGGGTCGACGGGGCGGGCACGGAGCGCGAACTGCCGCCGAGCCGCCGGGCTCATCCCAACTCGGATTCGATCGGCGATGGAGCGCGCAACTCCGCGCTGCAACTGCAGTACGTCGCGCATCACGCCATCATAGCCCTCGGCCCACAAGGCTTCACCGGTGGAAGCGGCGGTGAGCTGGGCCGACAAGTGGATCGCGTCTCCCGCCCGTTGAAGCGAGCCAACCAGCACGGCGTCGACGTGTAGCTCGCGGGCAATTTCCGGCGGGGTCTTCCCGGTTCCCTTATACCGCATCATCGAAGTTCGCCCGATGACCCGCAACTCTCCGATCTTGGCGAGGTCGGTGATGAGCTGGTCCGTCATACCGTCGGCAAGGAAGACCTGGCTCGAGTCGCCGGTCAGGTTTTCGATCGGAAGCACTGCCAGCGACTTGACCTCGCTCGCCCCGGCGGCAGCGACCCGTCTTGTGGGGGGAATCACGATGGCGAGGAGCGTAAGCAAAACGGCCGCGCCCGCCGCTGAACCCACCAGTTTGCGGTAAGATCGTCGCCGCGGAGCAAAGGCGTCGGGGTGAGCCAGCGCGTCGGCAAAGTCGGCGGCTGTCGCGAACCGGTCCGCCGGGACCTTGGCCATCGCCCTCACGATCACTGCCTCGAGGCCGGCGGGGACGGTTCGGCGCACGGTGCCGAGACTGGGCACCGGATCTACAGCGTGGCGCACCATCACGGCTTGAGCCGTGGCGCCGCCGAACGGCGGTTGCCCAGCGAGCATCTCGTACAGGACGCACCCGAGAGCATAAAGGTCGCTCCGGCCGTCGAGGGATGCCGTCCCGTCCACTTGCTCGGGGCTCATGTAGGCCGGCGTACCCATCGCCAGACCGGTCTCCGTCAGCCGTCGGGAGTCGGATGCAGTCAGTGCCTTGGCGATCCCGAAATCCGCGACAACGGCATGCCCATCTGAGAGCAGGATGTTCTCCGGCTTTATGTCGCGGTGCACCAGGCCCCGGCCATGCGCATATGCCAGGGCATCCGCCACCTCCCGCGCGATTCGAACGGCCTCGTCAATCGGGAGCTGCGACTCGCGCGCGAGTCGGCTACGAAGTGACTCGCCCTCGACGTAGGGCATTGCGTAGTAGAGTCCAACCGGCTCCGGAGCGACGCCGTAGCTTCCTGAATCATAGAGACCCAGGATGTGAGGATGCTGCAACCGCCCCGCGATCTCGATCTCACGAAGGAAGCGTTCTGCTCCGTGCGACTGCGCGATCGCCGGATGCATCGCCTTAAGAGCAACCCGACGACCCTGTTTGCGGTCGTCCGCGAGGTAGACCGTGGCCATCCCCCCGCGGCCGAGTTCCTGCACCAAGTGATAGCGCTCCCCGAGCGAGCGCTGGAGCCAATGGAGCTCATCGGTGACGGGAGGCACCAGCCCCTCACGGGGGACCGGCGCGGGCACGGCAAATAGCGACATGCGGACCCTATGAGGAGGCGGAACCGACGATGAGCGATGGAAAGGATGATGCCGCGCCGTGAACTGGGCGTGACGCTGGTGTGAATTGCCGCTCGATGGGCCCCAGGGGGTTACTTCGGGAGGCCTACTCTCTGCACCAGGCTGGCGAAACGGGGGTCGGAGCGGAGAGACCGCCAGCGGGCGTCCCGGTTGAGCCATACCATCCAATGGGTACGCTGCCGCAGAGCCTCCTCCAGCCGGGCGAAGGCAGAATCCTTTTCTCCAAGAGCCGTGAACACCAGCGCCACCGCGTAGGGCGTCACATAGTCCCCCACCCTGCCCAGTGAGTCGAGTCGCTCGAGTACTCGACGCGCCTCCTCGGGCCGTCCCGCCAGGGCCGCGACTACTCCTTCGCCTGCGATTGTCGGCACCCATGAACGGAGCGCCCCGGTTGCGGCGTAGTGCGCCGTCGCGCTATCGAGCCGCCCCGCGTGCTGATGCACCCGCCCGAGGTAGAGCTGGACGACGCCGTTCAGGGGGTCGGTTCGAGCGCCGGCCCGCAGGACCCTGAGAGCCTCCTCCTCTTTGCCCGCATAGTGAAGGATCCACCCCCGCGTCGCCGCGACGGCCGCCGAGAGCGGATCGAGCTCCTCCGCGATTCGTCCCTCGTTCTCCGCCTCGGGAAATCGCCCCATCGCGGCCAAAAAGAGGCCGAACCACTCGTGGGCGGTCGCGTAGCTGGGCATCCGGGTGACCGCCCGGCGAAACTCGCGCTCCGCCCCCGGCCAGTCCCAATCGAAATACATCTTCGAGAAGCCCAACGCTGCATGCGGCTCGGCGAGGGTCGAATCCAGCTCGAGAGCTCGGCGCGCGGCCGCTTCGGACTTGGGAAACGCCTCTTCCGGGGGCAGGTAGCCACCATAGCCGATCTGCGCGAACGCGTCGGCCAGCCCTGACCATGCCAGAGCGTAAGTGGGCTCGACGTCCAGTGACTGGTGGAAGAAGTCGATCGCCTTGAACAGATTGCCGCGCCCCCGTTTGTTCCACCACCACCGGCCCTTCGCGTACAGTTCGAAAGCCCCGGGATCCACCTCGTGGCGGGCGGTGAGTCCCGCCCGCTCGGGCTCCGAGACTTCGACGCGGGCGTAATCGGCCACCGCCTGCGCCACGTCCTGCAGCCACCCCGGCAACCCTGCGCGATTGCCGGAGAAATTTCTCGCCCAGACCGCCCGCGGATCCCCAGCACCGACCAGTTGGACCCGCAGGGCGACGCCGTCGCCGAGCCGCTCCCGCGAGCTGGTCACCAGCATGCCGGCGCCGAGCGTCCGGGCGATGGAATCGAGCGGCTCCTTCGAGCCGCTGTACAGCATCATGGTGCGCCGGTTGATGACTCGAAGAGAGCTGATCTGGGCGAGGTCGGTAATGAGCTCGTCAGTCGCCGCTTCGGCCATCAACGCCTCGGTGGTGTCCCCCGTGAGGTCTTGGATCGGGAGCACCGCGACGGTGACGGTTGGGGCAATGCCCTTGCGGATTCGGAGGGCTGGGACCACGAGAATGGCCGCGACCACGACGATGGCCGCCGCGACGAGCGCCGGCAAGGCGACCCGTCGGACGCGGCTCGGCGTGGGAAGGGTGATGGGCGCGTCCTCCCTTCCTCTCGGGCCCCGAACTGCCGGCTCACCGGTGACCTGGTCGTGGGGCCGGCTTCGGGCTCTGATGGCCACGATCAACCTCTGGGTTTCCGCCGAGGGCTCCACCTCATACTCGGCCCGGAGACGCTCGGCGAATTGCTCATACGCGGCGATTGCGCCGGCTCGGTCACCTGCGTCGTCGAGCAGCCGGAGCAAGCGCCGCATGCCGGCCTCATCGTCGGGGCTAAGTCGGACGGCCTGCCGAGCGGTCGCGATCGCTTCGACCAACGCCCCGCACACTCGATGCCGCTCGGTGGCGGCCCACAACGCGCCAGCGGCGAGGTCTCGAATACGCGTCCGTTCCCGGTCAAGCCACTGATCGAACTCGGGGGCCGCTTCCGTGATGAAAAAGCCCTCCAGGAGCCCCCCCCGGTACAGTTGGGCGGCTTCATCCAGCTTGTCTGCGTCGAGGGCCCGCTGAAACGCCATCACATCACACCAGATCAGGGACCCGTCGAGGCCGATCTCATCCTCCCCGCGGTTCCTGATGACCTCATCTCCCAGCTCCCGCCGGAGGAATCGCACTGCTTGGCGTAGCGAGCCCCGGGAGTGCTCCTGGTCCTGATCGGGCCAGAGCAACGCCGCGATCGAGTCTCGCCGGCAGAAGGACTGTTCGGGAGCGAGGGCGAGATACGCCAGGAGGGCCAGGCGCTTTGGCTGGGCAAGGATCGTCGCGAGGGGCTCAGCGCCCTCGCGTCGCAAATCGAGCCCTCCCAGGAGCCGAAGCCGGACCATTTGCGCTCCCGTACTGCGTAGTGGCGCGCGATTCACGCTGGGATCACGAGTGCGTCGCGGCTCGATCACGGCCCGGACGCAGGTTGGGAATGTAGCTCGCCCGGACGGCGGGCTGCCAGAGTGGAGGGCTGGCCGGGGATATCGGTCCGGCCGCCTCCCGAGAATCCCCTTTCCCCGGAGGACCTACCATGTTGAAGCGCTTCTTCTTCTGCGGCGTCGCCGCAATCGTTGCTGTGGGCTGCATGGACAAGTCAGCTACCGGACCTTCCAGTCCGTGTCCGCAGCTCGCGGCGGGAGATCGCCCCTTGGCGGAGATTGGAGGTGCTGGGTGCGGTAGCGTCCACGTCGCCCCGTACCTCAATGGGGGATCGTTCGCGGCGACAATTACGGTCCGAGTGGCGCTGGGAAAACCCGTCACGACCTATACTCTGCAACGGGCCCCCGAGGTCGGCCGAGCGAACGGCGCGGACGGGGTCTGCCAGCGCGCGCTCAGCTTGGCACCCTGGTCGTCGTCCGACCCCCCCGCGCCAAGTTTCGTGACTTTCCCGCTCCCCAACACCGACCCGACGGTAACGCTCACCACCGACGCTTCGGGCCGCGGGGAGAAATCCTTCGACTTCAAGGCGGCGGGCATTGCCACACCGATCCAGTTCGACGTCATGTTCCGGGCACTCGACAACCTCACGGCGCCGACGACCATCCTGCAGAGCACCTGCTTCACCGTTTCGGCGCCCTGAGTCGCACCAGAACGGGAACGCAGCCCTCCGGTCTTGCGACTGGGGGGCTGCGCCACCACTCCATCACCCGATGCTCGGACGCCGTCCGCGCCCTAGCGGTCACACCCCCGCCCCGTGGCACTTCTTGTACTTCTTCCCGGAGCCGCACGGGCAGGGGTCGTTCCGGCCCACGGCCGGGACCCCTCCCCTCGCGGGGCCGAGCCGGCCCAGTTGGGTCTCGAGTCTGGGCTCCGGGGGCCGGCCACCCAGCGGGGCAGTAGTGGTCCTTGACGGCCCGGTGAAGAGGTCGTCGGAGCCGCCACGCGAGGTCGCCATCGGGGGCGGCGGCGGAGGCCGACGGGGCGGCTCGGCGCTCACCTGGATCTTGAGGTAGCGCTCGGTGAAGGTCGCCTGGATGTCCCCCATCAGGTCCTCGAACATCTCGTAGGCTTCCTTCTTGTACTCGACCAACGGGTCCTTCTGACCGTACGCGCGGTACTGGATGGCATTGCGGAGCAGGTCGAGGTCGTAGAGGTGGTCCTTCCATTTCTCGTCGATCACTTGCAACATGACTTGGGAGAGGACCTGCTGGTCCACGTCCGGTATCCCGATGCCCCGGCCGAACTCCTGCAGGTATTCCACCTTGCGGAAAAAGGCCGCCTCGCCCTCGGCCTGGGCCACCTTCACCGCGGTGTTCCCGTCGCGGACCTTGGCCGCATCGCTGAGGTCCTCCGGCGTGACCAGGAACTGCATGGCGAGCGCCGAGACGAGCCCGCCCCGGTCCCAGTCCTCGGGGCGCTCGAATTCGACCAGGTACTTCCGCACCGCGTGGTCGAGCGCGCTCCCGATCATCTGCCGCGCTTCGGCCTTGAGCTCCTCGCCCCGTTCCAGCGCGAACAGGCGGAGCGAGTAGACCACCTCGCGCTGCTGGTTCATCACGTCGTCGTACTCGAGGAGTCGCTTCCGGGACTGGAAGTTCTGCAGCTCAACCCGCTTCTGGGCGCCCTCGATGACCCGGGTGATCAGCCCGCCGGTGATGACCTCGCCCTCCTCCGCGCCGGTCTTGTCCATGTACCGGGCGATGCGCTCCGAGCCAAAGAGGCGCATCAGGTCATCTTCCAGCGAGAGGAAGAAGAGCGAGGCGCCGGGATCCCCCTGCCGGCCGGCTCGGCCGCGCAGCTGGCGGTCGATCCGCCGCGATTCGTGCCGCTCGGTCCCCAGGATCTGGAGCCCCGCCTCCTCGGTGGTGAGATCAAGGTCTTTTCCGAGTTTGATGTCGGTGCCGCGGCCGGCCATGTTGGTGGCGATCACGATCGCCCGCTTCTGCCCCGCCCCGGCGACGATTTCCGCCTCGCGCTCGTGGTACTTCGCGTTCAGCACTTCGTGCGTAAGGCCCCGGCGCTTGAGCATCTTGGAGAGGGTCTCCGACACCTCGACCGAGGTGGTGCCGATCAGGGCCGGCAGCCCAAGGCCGTGGAGGCGCTCCACTTCGTCCAGCACCGCGTTGTACTTCTCCCTCCGGCTCTTGTAGATCCGGTCCGGCTGATCCCGGCGGCGGACCGGCTGGTTGGTCGGGATGACCGCGACCTCCAGGCCGTAGATCGAATAGAACTCCGACTCTTCGGTTTCCGCGGTGCCGGTCATCCCGGCGAGCTTGTCGAACATCCGGAAGTAATTCTGGATCGTGATCGTGGCGAGGGTCTGGGTTTCGCCCTTGATCTGGACCCCTTCCTTCGCCTCCACCGACTGGTGGAGCCCGTCGGCCCACCGCCGGCCGGCCAGGACCCGGCCGGTGAATTCGTCCACGATGAGGACCTGGTTGTCCTGCACCAGGTAATCCACGTCCTTCTCGTAGAGCGAATGCGCCTGCAACAGCTTGTGGATGATGTGGAGTTTCTCGCTCTTGATGGCGTACTCGGACTCGACCTGCTGCCGCGCCGCTCGCTTCTCGGGTACGCCGAGATGCGGGTCGCGCTCGATGGCGTGCACCGCCTCCGAAATGTCGGGCACCAGAAACAGGGTCGGGTCGTCGGGCGACATCGCTGCGGCACCCTTGTCGCTCAGGTGGACCGCGTGGCCCTTCTCGTCGAGCACGTAGAACAGCGCCTCTTCCAGGCCGCGCA
>JBGPVQ010000044.1:0-11343 GCA_041491785.1 Gemmatimonadota bacterium
CTGGCGGGCGCTGGAGGTGGAGCGAGGTGTGGTGGTGCGCACGCTCCCGCTTCGGGTGGCCGATGGGACACTCGATCTGACCGGACTCTCCGGCGTGCTGGGTCCGCGCACCCGGCTTCTCGCCATCGGCGCCGCCTCCAACGTCCTGGGCACCGTCACCGACATCGCCGCCGCCTGTGCCATCGCCCGCCAGGCCGGGGCCCTCTCCTTCGTGGATGCGGTCCATGCGGCGCCCCACATGCTGATGGACGTCCGCGCCATCGGGTGTGATTTCCTTTCCTGCTCGGCGTACAAGTTCTACGGGCCTCACGTCGGAATCCTCTTCGGGCGGAAGTCACGCCTCGAGGCGCTGAACCTGCCCAAACTGATTCCGGCTCCCGATTCCGCGCCGGAACGGGTGGAAACCGGGACCCAGAATCATGAGGGAATCGTGGGCGCCGCGGCGGCGGTGGACTTTCTCGCCAGCCTGGGGGCGGGCGGCAGCCGGAGAGCACGGCTGGCGTGCACCTACTCGGAATTCCACCGCAGGGGCGCCGCGCTCCTCGCCCGGCTCTGGGACGGGCTCAGCGCCGAACGGCGGGTCCGCCTCTTCGGCCCGCACCCCGGAGCGGTCCGGACGCCGACTCTCTCCTTCACGGTGCAGGGCATGTCGTCGGAATCGATCGCGCGGCGCCTGGCGGAACGGGGCGTGTTCGTCAGCCACGGCGACTTCTACGCCCCGACGATCCTCGAGCGCCTCGGTGTGACGGAAACGGGATTAGTGCGGGCGGGTTGTGCCTGCTACACCACGGCCGATGAAATAGACCGGCTGATCGGTGGGGTTCGTTCGCTATTTCCCCGGTAGGGCGACCAGCGGCCCACTGGTGCGCGCCTCCCGCGATTCCGGCGCTTCGAGCCACGGGCGGAGCACCTCGGACCTGGCCCAGTAACCCAGCTCCAGCGAGCGGATACCGAAGTTCTCCTCCGCGAGCTCCAGCAGCCGGGTCGGAGAGCCGAGGGTTCCCACGTGGAGCTCGCGCCGGCGCAGTCGCTTGGCCGTCCTGAGGGCCTGGGCCCCGTTCGGATCGAGTCGTTCCGCCTGGGTTGCCGCGTCGCGCTGGTCCGTGGCCGCCAGCATTTCCATCGTCACGTCATAGGCGATTCCGAGGTGGCGCTCGATGTCGCGGTCGGTCAGGAGCCAGCGGCTCCGCTCGCGGGCCGCAAGCAGGGCCCGTTGCCAGCTCCGGGTGTGGGTGAGGTGCACCATTCCCCGGAAGATCCGGCGATTGGTCCTGACGCTGAAAATGGTAGGGGAGATGATCCGCTCGAGGTGCCGGTCGGCGGCCGACTGGTCCAGCAGGATGATCTCCTTGGCCTTTCGCGCGAAGCGTTCGCCGAGATGGGTCTCCAAACGGGTTTCCCAGTAGGTGTGGCCCATCGATCGGGTGCTGGTCGTCAAGACCAGCTGGCGGGGGACGTAGTAGTTGTGCGCGATGGTGTCGGCGGCCAGGTGCGAGAGATATCCCATCCCGAAGGCGCGCAGGGCATCGCTGGGGGCGTAGTCGAGGGTCTCCCGGCCGACATGCCAGAAGTGCGAGTGCCGGCCGGGCGGCACGTACTTTTTGGCGATCGAGGTGTCCGGGGCGATGGTGCCGTAGAGAAAATCGAACGGGAAGGCCTGGATCAGCGTGGCGACGTGCGCCGGCAGGAGCTCGAGATTGGCGAGAATCGTCTCGCCGAGATAGATGTGGGTTCCCGGAGTCCAGGCATGCGCGGCGCCGGGATGCAGCAGCGACCACAGCCCCACCAGCACCAGCGCACCCGCCATCCGGCCTGCCGTCATCGGCGTCCCCGCACCAACCACCGCCGGAGCCGCCCGACCATCCCCGCCCCGCGGCGAACCGAGCGGACCCCCGCGGCGACGTCCAGTGCGGTGTCCTCCACCTCGTCGTGCACCACTTCGTAGAGTGCGTCGAGGTCCGCCAGGCGGATCTTGACCCGGCGGACGCCCCGCTCGAGGTCCTTCCGGACCGCCCGGCTGGTGACCAGGTATTGCTGGATTTCCTGCCGCACGTCGCCGGACAGCTCGGCCCCCGCCTCCGCAATCCGCTTCATGGCCTGGAGCGCCGGGGCAAGCTCCTGCCGGAGCCGCCCCAGCTCCTCGGAGAGCTGGCGGATCTCGGTAGATGCCACCCGCGCCACCAGGACCATGGCGGTGGCGATGACCGCAAACGCAAGTGCGATGATCACAAGGGAGATGGCCGCCGTCGGTCCGACCCATCCGGGGAATGTCGCCGCCATGGGTCAAACATATCCGATCCGCTTGACGGGCGCACGCGCGCCCGGCGAGGTTTGCCCCATGCCACCGCGATTCCAGGTCCTGGGCGGCCAGCCGCTTAACGGAACCATTCGCCCCGCCGGCAACAAGAACGCCGCGCTGCCGATCCTCGCCGCCACGCTTCTGGCCGATGGGCCGGTCACCCTGACCAATGTCCCCCGGATCCGGGACGTCGAGTCGATGGTGGCCCTGCTCGCCGATCTCGGCGCCCAGGTCGAATGGACCGGGCCGAGTACGGTGGCGGTGGATGCGCGGGCGGCGGCCAGCAAGCCGCTCGACCCGCGGCTCTGTGCCCGGATTCGGGCCTCGATCCTCTTCGCGGCGCCGCTGCTGGCCCGCTTCAACCGGGTGTCGCTGCCACCGCCCGGCGGTGATGTGATCGGGCGCCGGCGGGTGGACACCCACTTCCTGGTGCTGGAGGCGCTGGGCGCCACGGTGTTCGTCGGCGACCGGTACGAGATCGAAGCCAAGACCCTGATCGGGACCGACATTTTCCTCGACGAGCCGAGCGTCACCGGAACCGAGAACGCCCTGATGGCGGCCGTCGCCGCGCAGGGGAAGACCATCCTCCGGAATGCCGCGGCGGAGCCGCACGTCCAGGATCTGGCCCGTTGCCTCGTGGCGATGGGCGCGAGCATCACCGGAATCGGGACCAACCAGTACGTCGTCGAGGGAGGCCGCCCGCTCCACGGGTGCGAGTTCGAGATCGGCCCCGACCACATCGAGATCGGCAGCTTCATCGGGCTCGCGGCGGTCACCAACGGGAGCGTGACCATTGACCCGGTGCGCGCCGACGAGCTGCGGGCGATTCTGTTCGGGTTCGAGCGACTGGGCATCCGACCTCGGCTCGCCGGCTCCACCTTGATCGTGGACAAGGATCAGGAGCGGCGGATTCGTCCCGACCTGGGCGGGCACATCCCCAAGCTCGAAGACGGCCCCTGGCCGGCCTTCCCGGCCGATGTGATGTCCATCGCAATCGTGACCGCCAGCCAGTGCGCCGGGATGCTCCTGGTGTTCGAAAAGATGTTCGAATCCCGGCTCTTTTTCGTGGACAAGCTGATCGGGATGGGCGCCCGGATCGTGCTCTGCGATCCGCACCGCGCCGTGATTGCGGGGCCGTCGCCACTCCGAGGCGGGACGGTTGAGTCGCCGGATATCCGGGCCGGGATGGCCATGCTGCTGGCCGCGCTGGCCGCCGAGGGGACCAGCGTGATCCACAACATCGGGCAGATCGAGCGCGGGTACCAGGATATCGACGGCCGGCTCAATGCACTGGGCGCCTCCATTGAGCGGCTGGATGGGTAACCCCGGGACAATACGCTCCGAGGATCCCGTGCCGGGCCCGGTGCCCCGCTACGAGTTGAGGGAATGGAGGGAACGCTTCGGCGTCCTCGCCGGGATTACCGGGCGCGGCGCGGAGTCGCCCGGGTTCGATCTAGGTCTGGGGGGCAGCACCGCGCCGGTCGGCGTGGTGCTGGAGCGATGGCGGGCTTTCCGGGCCGGTGTGCCGGGTTTCGAGGGGGCGGTCGTCTCCCGGCAGGTTCACGGGACTCGTATCCGCTGGCATCAACGAGCCGAGGGGCTGGTGATCCTCGACGCCGCGGACGGACTCGCCACCGCCACGGCGGGGATCCTGCTGACAGTGACCGCCGCCGACTGCGTTCCGGTCTACTTGGTGGATCCGATCCGGCGCCTGGTCGGGTTGCTCCACGCCGGATGGCGTGGAACCGCCGCCGGGATTCTCGGCGCCGCCGTTCGGGTTCTTGCGGAGCGCGGGAGCCGTGTGGAAAACGTGTCAATACATTGTGGAGTGGGCATTTGTGGCGCCTGCTATGAAGTCGGGTCGGAGGTATTCGAGGGTTGCGGCCTTGTGGCTCCATCACTTGGCCGGGGCCATCTCGACCTGCGGAGGCTGCTGGTGGAGCAGGCCCGGGCGGCAGGGGTGAACAGTGTTTCCACATCACAATTCTGTTCTGCACACGACGGCGATCGGTTCTTCAGCCACCGCGCCTCCGGCGGGGCCGATGGTCGGATGGTGGCGTACCTGGGGCTGCTGCCCTAGACTACCCTGATGACTTTGAGGATCGGATCTATGCGCCCGCTCGCTGCGCTTCGCGTCTTGGCCCTGGGCGCATGGCTGACCGCCTGTAGCATCGGGGGCACCGCACAGTCCGATAGCTCGCCCCCGCAAATGGCCATTACCGCGCCGGTGAACGGCGCGGTGGTCAGCGGACAGGTGGAGATCTTGGTGCTGGCGGTCGACGATTTCGGGGTCGACCGGGTCCGCATCCTGGTGGACGGCGTCATTCTGGCCGATGTGTTCACCGCGCCGTACCGGGTAGTCTGGAACACCATCACGCTGCCCGACAACAGCGCCCACATCATCCGCGCCGAGGCCTCGGACCTGGCTGGGAACACCAGCAGCCAGCAAATCGGGGTAACCGTTCTCAACGGTCCCCAATAGCGGCGCGGCTTACAGGGCAACAGGTTACACACCCAATCGGCATTTGACTCCCGCCCGGCCCAAGGGTATCTTTTTTCGCTTGGAGCGGCTGGGGACTGGGGGCGGTCCGCTGGACTGACGATGTGGGGTGCTCCCCCACATTTTTATTTTCAGCCGTTCCCGTTTCCGGAGTATCCCGTTTCTACCTTCCGGTTCCATCCGGCAGCTCCGGAGCGATCCCGGCACCCAACGTGTGGGAGTGCATGGCATGGCTGGTTCAGCCGAAATGTTGGCCGCGTTCCGCGAGCTGACGACGACAAAACAACTCGACCGAGGCGATCTCCTGGAGCTGCTGCGTGATGGCATTCACGCAGCCTTGGCGCGCAAGTTCGGTCCGAACGTCCGGTTCGAGCTCGACGTTGACGAGCTCCAGGGCAGCGTGCGAGTCATGCGGCTGCGCACCGTCGCCGAGACGGTGGAAGACTCCAGTGCCCAAGTGGCCCTGGAGGACGCCCGCTTCGAGGACCCGGACTTTCAAATCGGCGATGTGCTCGAGGAGGAAATCCCCTTCAGCGACTTCGGTCGTCTCGCCGTTCAGGCGGCCAAGCAGCGGATCATCCAGCGGGTGCGCGAAGGGGAGCGGACCAAGATCCGGGAGGAATTCGGCGACAAGGTCGGTGAGCTCCTGTCCGGCGAGGTGCAGCAGATCGAGCGGGGCAAGCTGGTGCTCATGCTCAACAAGTTCAAAGAGGCGGAGGCAATCATCCCGTACCGGGAACAGAACCACCGCGAGCATTTCCACCAGGGCGACACGATCCGCGCCGTGCTGAAGCGGCTGGAGGAAACTCCCAAAGGGCCCCGCCTCGTGCTGTCGCGGGGGGACCCGTCCTTCGTCGCGGCGCTCTTCAAGCTTGAAGTGCCCGAGATTGCGCAGGAAGTCGTCGAAATCCGGGCCATCGCGCGCGAAGTGGGAAGCCGCACCAAGGTCGCGGTCATCTCCAAGGACGACGCGATCGACCCGGTCGGCGCCTGCGTGGGCCTCAAAGGCTCCCGGGTACAGGCGGTGGTGAACGAGTTGGGCGGTGAGCGCATCGACATCGTCCCCTGGTCGCCCGATCCGGAGCGATTTGCGCGGCTGGCGCTGGCGCCCGCCCGGGTGGCCAAGGTGTTCTCCGACCCCGAGAGCAAGACCATTCAGGCGGTGGTGGACGAAGACCAGCTTTCGCTGGCCATCGGCCGGAACGGGCAGAACGTCCGGCTGGCCTCGGAGCTCACCGGCTGGAAGATCGACCTCTATTCGAGCCGGGAGTGGCTGGAGCGCGGCGGCGAAGGCCCGCTCTTCACGCTCCCACCGCTCGAGGAGGAAGAGGCGGTGGCGCAGGTGGCGCTCTCCGAGCTCAAGGGGCTCTCACCCGAAGTGCTCGCCATTCTGGCCACGGCAGGGTACCGGACCCTCAACGACTTGCTGGATCTGGACCGCGAGGCGGTCGAGAAAGTGCCCGGCATCACCCCACCCACCGCGGAAGAATTGATGGCTTTCCTTGCCGACCTCACGGCGGAGGAAGGCGGGGAGGATGCCCCGCCGGCGCCATGAGCGGCGTGCTGGGGTACCTCGGTCTTGGGATCCGGGCCGGGAGCGTCGTGGTCGGGGTGGATGCGGTTCGTCGCAGCCTCCAGGCGCGGGAAATTCGCTGCATCGTGGTGGCGCGGGACGCGAGTCAGCGCGCGCGCGAGAAGGTGCTCCGCCTGGCGACGGCGCTGGGGGTCCCTCAGGTGCTGGGACCCGTGGCGGCCGAATTGGGCGCGAAACTGGGCAAGCCCCCGGTGATGGTGGCCGGGGTTCGGGATGCCGCGCTGGCGGACGGGATCGTCCGGGCGGGCGCGGCAGGGCAGGGCTGACGGAGGATTGAGTGGTCAAGACGAAAGTGCAGGACCTCGCGAGCGAGCTGGGCCTCCCCACCGATCAGCTGATGACGCTGCTCAAGGACATGCACGTCGTCGCCCGGGGGCCGCAGTCCTCGCTCGCGGATGACCAGGTTGCCGCCATCCGGGTCCGGTGGGAGCGGGACAAGCGGAAGAAGTCCGACGAACCGGCAAAGAAGCCGAAGCGCCGCACCGTCAAGGCGGCCGCGGCGGAACCGGCGCCCCCGCCCCCCGAGCCGACCGCCAAGCCTTCCAAGCGTCGCCGAACCGCCGCCGAAGTTGCCGAGGTCGAGGCCCAGGCCGAAGCGGAGCGACAGGCGGAGGCGGCCGCCACCGCGGCGTTCGAGCTCGAGCGTCCGACGCTGGAGCGGTTCGAGCTCCCCGACACGACCGGGGTGCCGATGCCGACCATCGAGGAGCGGGCTCGCGCGCTCTTCAAGGACCTTCCGCCGATGCCCGCCGAGCCGGAAACTCCGGTTGAATCCGCCGAGGCCCCCGTCTCCGAAGCCCCGCCCCGCCCTGAGCGCATCACTCCAACGCCCCGGCCGGCAGCGGCTAGCGACGGGCCCTCAGTGGTGCATCGGGCGCCCTTCATCCCCCCGCGGATCACTCGCCCGGCACCCGGCTCCGACAGCGCGCGCCAGTCCGGCCGGGGGCCCCGCCCGGTCTTCAGCAGCAGCCCCGGTGCTCCCGGGGCGCCGTCCCGGCCCGGCAGCCGTCCGGGGAGCGGGCGCCCCGACAGCTCCGGTCGGCCTCCGGCGCGCTTCGGGGCCCCGCCGGCCGCCGGCGCACCGCCCGCGCGCACTTTCGGACCTGACGCGAAGCCCTCCGGAGGCGATGGCCGGCGAAAGGGCAAGAAGAGCCGGAAGAACTACGTCGATCAGGACGCGGTGCAGGCCAACATTCTCAAGACGCTGCAGGGGATGAAGGGCGGCGTGCGCGGGAAGCGCCGCTCCGACGAGCCGAGCTACCGCGAGCTGATCGCCAGCCGTACGGCGGAGGAGAAGGAACGCGAGAAGACCCGGATCCGGGTCAACGAGTTCATCTCGGTGGCCGAGCTGGCCGAGCAGATGAAGATTCCCGCCACCCAGATCGTCCAATTCGCATTCAAGGAGCTGGGATTGATGGTGACGGTGAACCAGCGCCTCGACTTCGACCAGATCGAGCTCATCGCCTCCGAGTTCGGCTTCCAGGCCGTGCGCGAGGACGAGTACGCGGCGGAGCTCACCGCCGCGGAGCCGGAGGACAAGGCCGAGGATCTGACCCCGCGGCCCCCGATCGTCACCATCATGGGCCATGTGGACCACGGCAAGACCTCGCTGCTCGACTACGTCCGGAAGGCCAATGTCGTGGCCGGGGAGGCGGGCGGTATCACGCAGCACATCGGAGCCTACCACGTCGTGCTGCCGGGCGAGAAGGCCATCACGTTTCTCGATACCCCGGGCCACGAGGCGTTCACCGCCATGCGGGCCCGGGGCGCCCAGGTCACCGACATCGTGGTCCTGGTCATCGCCGCCGACGATCAGGTCATGCCGCAGACGATCGAAGCGATCAGCCACGCCCGGAACGCCGGGGTGCCGATGGTCGTGGCCATCAACAAGATCGATCTGCCCACGGCCAACATCGCCAAGGTCAAGCAGGACCTGCTCCAGCAAAACGTCGTCCTCGAGGAATTCGGCGGCACCGTACTCTCCAGCCAGATCTCCGCCAAGAAGGGCACCGGCATCGACCTGTTGCTCGAGAAGGTCCTGCTGCAGGCCGAGCTGCTCGACCTCAAGGCCAACGCCGCCGGCGTGTGCCACGGAACGGTGCTCGAGGCAACCCTCGACCCGGGCAAGGGACCTCTCGCCACCGTGCTGGTCCAGCGGGGCACCTTGCACCCGGGCGACAACTTCATCTGCGGCAAATTCTCCGGCCGGGTCCGCGCGATGAGCGACGAGCGCGGCAAGCCGGTGAAGGAAGTCGGCCCGTCGATGCCGGTCCAGATCCTCGGCTTCGAGGGAGTTCCCGCGGCCGGGGACACGTTCCTGGTCGTGGCCGACGCCAACGAGGCGCGGGAAATCGCCCAGAAGCGTCAGCGGCTGGAGCGCGAGGCGCAGAATCGCCGCGGCGCGCGGGGCGGGACGCTGGAGGACTTCAGCCGGGCCCTCAAGGAAGGCCAGGTCAGCCAGCTCAAGATCATCATCAAGGCCGACCAGGGCGGTCCCGCCGAGGCCCTGGCCGACGCGCTGGCCCAGCTCAGCACCGGCGAAGTGCGTGTCGAGGTGGTCCACCGCGGCGTGGGGGCGATCACCGAGAGCGATATCCTCCTCGCCAAGGCGTCGGGAGCGATCGTGCTGGGCTTCCACGTCCGTCCCGACGCCAACGCCCGCGCGGCGGCCGAGCGCGAGAGTGTGGACGTGCGCACCTACCGCATCATCTACGAGGCGGTCGAGGACGTGCGCGCGGCACTCGAGGGCCTCCTCAAGCCGGAGCAGCGCGAGCAGGTGCTCGGCGAGGCCGAAGTGCTGCAGATCTTCAAGGTCAGCAAGGTGGGCACCATCGCCGGGTGCATGGTGCGGTCCGGGCTCATTCAGCGGACCGGCAAGGTGCGGGTGGTCCGCGACGGAACCCTGATCTATACCGGCAACGTCTCCAGCCTGAAGCGCTTCAAGGACGACGCGAAGGAAGTGCGTGAAGGCCTGGAGTGCGGCATCGGGATCGAGAACTTCAACGACCTCAAGGTGGGCGACCGGATCGAATCGTTCCGGATCGAGGAAATCAAGCGGACGCTCCAGCCCGCCGCCGGCGCGGCGGGCTGAGGCGGGCATGGCCAGGGGCTCTCGACGCCGCCCGGAGCAGGTCGGCGAGATCGTGCGGCAGGTGCTCGCGGAGGCGCTCACCCGCGAGGTCCGGGATCCCCGCGTCGGGCTGGTGACCCTGACCCGCGTGGAGGTGACCGGCGACCTGTCGCACGCCCAGGTGTACGTCATGGCGCCGGGCGAGGAGCCCGACCGGCAGCGGGCCCTGGAGGGATTGCAGAGCGCGACGGGATTCCTGCGCGGCAAGGTGGCGAAAGCGCTCGCGACCCGGACCATTCCGGAGCTTCACTTCGAGCTCGACCGCGGGCTGGAGCACGCCGCGCGGATCAACGCGATGCTGGCGGACCTGAAGCGGGAGGCGGCGGACTGATCGGCGCGCTGCTGGTGGACAAGCCGGAAGGGGTGACCTCGCACGATGTCGTGGCCCGCGCCCGCCGGCTCTTCGGGACTCGCCCCGTCGGCCACACCGGGACGCTCGATCCCTTCGCCACCGGTCTCCTGGTCCTGGTATTCGGCGGCGCGACCCGACTGTCGCGCTGGGCGGAGCGTCACCGGAAAACCTACCGGGCCGAGGTTCGACTGGGTATCACCACCGCCACCGACGATCGGACCGGCCCGGTGGTGGCTCAGGCCACGCCGGAGGAATGGCCGCTGCTCCCGGACGTGCGCTCGGCGCTGGCGGGCCTGCTGGGGACCCACTGGCAGCGACCGCCGGCCTACTCGGCGAAGCATGTGGCTGGAGAGCGCAGCCATCGTCTGGCGCGGCGCGGGGGAGCTCCGATGCCGGCCGAGGTCGAGGTGACGGTCTACAGGCTGGAGCTGCTGGCCTACCAGCCGCCGACCGTGACGATCCGGGCCGAAGTGGGTCCGGGGACCTACATCCGGGCGCTCGGCCGGGATCTCGGCGCCGTGCTCGGGACCGGCGCGCACCTCGCCGAATTGCGCCGGGAACGGATCGGGCCGTGGGGCGTGGAGGCGGCTGTCCCGCTGGCCGATCTGACGGGCCGGGAGCCGCTGTTACCGCCGCGGGCGCTGGTGGCCGATCTGCCCGCGATCGAGCTGAGCGCCGAGGAAATCAGCGCGGTGGCCCACGGGCGCGACGTGCGGCGCCCGGGCGCGACCGCGGGCGAAGCGGCGTTGTGCGAAGGCGAGCGGCTGGTGGCCGTGGCGCGGGCGGTGCCCGAGGGGTGGCATCCGGCGGTGGTCCTGGTGCCATCGGGCGTCGGAGCGCCGTGAGCGGGAGCGTGGTGACCGTCGGCTCGTTCGACGGAGTGCACCTGGGGCATCGCGCGGTAATCGCGGAGCTCGGCGCGCGGGCCCGGCACCGCGGGGCGCGGGCGGTTCTCCTGACCTTCGAGCCGCATCCGGCCTCGGTGCTCGCCCCCGGGAGCGCACCGCCGCGGCTGACCCTCGCGGTAGAGCGGCTGGAGGTCCTGGCGGAGGCGGAGCTCGACGGTCTGATCGTCCTCCGATTCGATCTGGGCCTCGCCGCGCTGCCCGCGGAAGCATTCGTCCGGTTGCTGCTCGAGCGCTACGGGATGCGGGAGCTGGTGCTGGGGAGCGACCACGGATTCGGCCGCGGCCGCGGGGGTGACAGCACCACCCTGCCGGCGCTGGGCCGGCGGCTGGGGTTCGAGGTGACGGTGATGGCTCAGGTGCCCGACGCGCGGGGCGAGCCGATTTCCAGCACCCGGATTCGCGCCGCACTCGGCTCAGGGGATCTGGCGCTGGCCGCGGAGTGGCTGGGGCGCCCCTACCGGTTCACCGCCCGGGTAGTGCACGGGGCGGGGCGGGGCCGGACGATCGGCGTGCCGACCGTCAACCTCGAGGGTCCCGACCCCGAGAAGGCGCTGCCGCCC
>JBGPVQ010000045.1:0-11267 GCA_041491785.1 Gemmatimonadota bacterium
CGTGGCGTGTTCCGGGGAGTCGCAGTAGCGCACCACCAGCGCCTGGGCGGGATCCTGGACGTAACACGCGCCCGACGCGAACCCCGGCAGTTCCTGAGGTCTCCGGCCCTCGATAATGAGACCGGCGTCGAACGGCGCGTGCCGCCAGTGGATGGACTGGAGGTCCAGGCTCGCGATCAAGGCGTCCTCGCTCCAGCGGGCCGGTTGCACCACCAGGGCGGGGCGGGTGTTGTTGGCGAGGAGGAGGCGCTCGGTCTCCTCCGGTCCGAACCGCGCGATCCACCGCGTCACCAGCCATTCGGGGTGGGAGTACCGGGTGGCGAGGGTGGCGGCGTCAAGCGGCGGCGCCGGAATTCCGGAGGCACCGCGGTCGCCCCCGGTCGAAGATTGCTCGGCGACCTTCCGCAAGACCGCGTTGACGAAACCGCCCACCCTCGCGCCCGCAATGCGCCGTCCCAGGGTCACCGCGGTGTCGACCGCCGCATGGCGGGGCACCCGCTCGAGGAAGAGCAGCTGGTAGGCGCCCAGCCGGAGGATTTCCAGGAGATCGTCCCGTACCTGGTCGATCCCGCCGCTCAAATGCGGCGCGATCGCGGCGTCGATGGGATCGCGATACCGGAGCACGCCGGCGGCGAGCTCGTGGGCCAGCCGGCGGTCAGCCTCGGGCAGGCCGCTCAGGGCGCGGTCGAGGGCCAGGTCGAACGGAATGCCGCGGCGGATATCGTGGAGAACGCGCCAGGCCGATGCGCGGGGTGCGAGTCCCGGAACGGCGCTCAGCCCGCCATCCCCGTGACGGGCGATGACGGCACGGCGATCTCCCGCCGCGGCATCCGGCCCGCGAGAAACGCCAGCCGGCCCGCCGTGGTGGCCTGCCGCATCGCCGTGGCCATCGCGACCGGGTCGTCGGACTCCGCCAGCGCCGTGTTCATGAGAATCCCGTCCACGCCCTGCTCCATCACCAGGCAGGCGTCGGACGCGGTCCCCACCCCGGCGTCCACGATGACCGGGACGGAGAGCCGCCGTTTGATGGTGCGAATCGAGTAGGGATTGAGCAGGCCGAGCCCGCTCCCGATCGGGGAGGCGAGCGGCATGACCGCGCTGCACCCGGCGGCCTCGAGCTTGAGCGCGGTGACGAGATCGTCGTTGGTATACGCCAGGACCTGAAAGCCCTCCGCCACCAGCGTCCGCGCCGCGACGAGGAGCCCGTCGACGTCGGGGAGGAGGGTCTCCCGATCGCCGATGACTTCAAGTTTGACGAAATCGTTGAAGCCGGCCTCCCGGCCGAGCCGGGCGTAGCGAATCGCCTCCTCGGCGGAATAGCAGCCGGCGGTGTTGGCGAGGAGGAAATAACGGGCGGGGTCGAGGTGATAGAGGACCCCCTCCTCCCTGCTACGATCGAGATTCACCCGCCGCACCGCCACGGTGACGCACTCCGCCCCGGACGCCTCGATGGCCGCGAGCATCTGCGGATTGCTACGGTACTTGCCGGTTCCCACGAAGAGGCGCGAGCGGAAGGTGTGGCCGCCGAGCTGGAGCGGCGGGTCGAGCACCGTCTCCACCCCGTCAATGGTATCGGTCATGTCATCCTCCTCCTACGAAATGCACCAGCTCCACCGCATCGCCGTCGTGCAGCGGCGTCTCCCCGAGCGCGGGGCGCCGCACGATCCGGCGGTTGAGTTCCAGCACCACCGTGCGCGGGTCGAGCTCGAGCCGCGCCAGCAAGTCGGCGGCGGTCGCGGGGCCGGGTACCCGGCGCTCCTTACCGTTGACGGTCAACACCAGGTCCATCAGGTAGCCTCCAGCCAGGGACCCATGAGCGCCAGGGCCGCGGCGGCGGAATCGTTGCTGCTCCAGAGCGCCGAGATCGCCGCCACCCCCCAGGCGCCCGCGTCCTTCACCGCAAGGGCGCGGTCCGGGGTGATGCCGCCGATCGCCACGACCGGCCGGCCCAGTTCGCAGAGCGCGCGGAGCCAGGCGAGCCCCCGTGCCGGCCGGCCGGGGTGCGAGGCGGTCTCGAACACGTTGCCGGCCACCAGGTAGTCCGCCCCCTGCGCGATGGCCATTACCGCCGCCTCCGGCGAGTGCACCGACACCCCGATCCACCCGGTGCCCAATACCGACCGCGCGTCGCCGGGGGAGAGGTCGTCCGAGCGCAGCTGCACGCCCTGGGCGCCCACGGCGCGGGCCAGGTCGGGCCGCGCGTGAACCACGACCGCGGCCTCCGGCGGACGAGCCAGCGCGATCAACCGTTGGGCGAACGCCGCGTGCTGCGCGGTGGTCGAACCCGGCGCGCGCACCACCAGCGCCGCGGCCGGTCCCGCCGCCGCTACGGCGGCGGCGCGCACCCCGAAGTCGGCGGCGCGGCACACCGCATCCGTCGTGACGGCGAAGAGCCGGGGGAGCGGTCTCACGCCAGCGACTGACCCGGCCGCGGACCCCGGCCGCGGCTCCAAGCCTCGGCGGGCATTCGTGGTCTCCCGGCTGGCTGCACTTCGGCAATCTCCACCACTCCGGCGCCCGCCGCCACCTGGAGTGGGCCTCCCACCGAGCGCACCTGGCCCGCCGGCCCGGTTCCTTCGACCGGCCGGGCACCGAACAACTTCACGCTCCGGCCGGCGAACGTCGTCCAGGCGCCCGGCACCGGGTCGAAGGCGCGGATGCGACGGCTCACCGAGAGCCCGTCGTTGGCCCAGTCCACCCGGGTCACGCCGCGGTCGATTTTCGGGGCGTAGGTGGCCCGCGCGGCATCCTGGGGCTCCGGGGTGATCCGGCCCATCTGGATCAGCGCCAGCGTCTCCAGCAGCGCTTCCGCGCCCAGCAGCGCCAGCCGCCCGGCGAGCGCGCCGCCGGTCTCGGTGGCCCCGATGGGCGTGGCGATCTGGTGCAGGATCGGGCCGCTGTCCAGTCCCTCGTCCAGCTGCATGATGGTGATCCCGGTCTCCCGGTCGCCGCGGAGAATCGACCAGGGGATCGGCGCCGCGCCGCGCAGCCGCGGCAGGAGCGAGGCGTGCACGTTGATCAGGCCCCGCTTGGGAGCGGAGAGGACCGCCGGACGGAGCAGTTGCCCGTAGGCCACCACGACGCCGAGGTCGGGTTGCCAGTGCCGCAACGCCGCCAGGAACACATCGCCGATCGGCCGCTCGGGCTGGATGACCGGGAGCGCGTGGCGCTCGGCCAGCTGCTTGATGGGCGGAGGGACCAGGGTGGAGCGCGATCGGCCCTGCGGCTTGTCGGGCTGGGTGACGACGCCGACGATCTGCGCCCCTTCGGCCAGGAGCGCTTCGAGGCTCGGCACCGCAAACGCGGGGGTGCCGAAGAAGACGATGCGCATTACTGCGGCCGCGCGGGCTCCGGCCGGACGGACTTGATGACGCCTTCCCCGCGGTGTTCCTTCTTCCATCGCGCCACCAACAGCTGCCGCTTGAGCGCGCTGAGATGGTCGAGGAACAGGATGCCGTCGAGGTGATCGATTTCGTGCTGGATGGCCCGGGCCAACAGCCCGCTGGCTTCGCGCCGGTACGGTTTGCCGTCGGCACCGAGCGCCTCGAGCACGATGCGTTCCGGGCGCTCCACGTCGCCATAGGCGTCGGGCACCGAGAGGCAGCCCTCTTCGGCGCGGGAGCTGCCCTCCGCGGATACGATCACCGGGTTTACCATCGCGAGGCGCCCGTCCTCGACCCCCACCACCGCCACCCGCCGGACCAGCCCCACCTGATTGGCCGCCAGGCCCACCCCCCGGGCGGCGTCCATGGTTTCGAAGAGATCGGCGATGATCCGCCGCACCTCGGCGTCCACCGACGACACCTCGGCGCTCCGCTGCCGTAGCACCGGGGAGCCCAGCAGGTGGAGATCGAGGATCGCCATGCTACGCCGTCGGAGAGACGACCTCGCCCACGCGCACGATGCGGGCGCGCTCGACGACCAGCGTCGCGGACCCGCTCTCGATGGTGATCCGGTCGTCCTTGATGTCCTTGACCTTGCCGATGATGCCGCCCGCGGTGGTGATGTCGTCGCCCTTCTTGAGCTGGGCCAGGAGGTTCGTGTGCTTCTTCCGGGCCTGCGACTGCGGCCGGATGAGCAGGAAGTAGAAGATCAGGATGATGGCGCCGAACTGGAACAGGAGCATCGGCAGCGGGTTGCTGCCATCCTGCGGGGCCATGAGGCTGAATAGCAGCGAAGTCATGCGTCCTCTCGTCCATGGTAGCGCCGGAGCCATTCTCGGCTCCAGCGGTCAAAGTCGCCCGCCAGGATCGCGCGCCGGGCCTGCTCGGTGACCCGGAGCAAGAACCGGATGTTGTGCAGCGACACCAGCCGGAGGCCCAGCATCTCCTCCGCGACGAACAGGTGGCGAAGGTATCCCCTCGAGAACCGCGAGCAGGTGGCGCAATCGCAGGTCGGGTCGAGCGGCTGCTCGGCGGTGCGATGCTCCGCCTTGCGGATATTCACGCGGCCCGCCGAGCTCCACGCGCTCCCGTGGCGCCCGTTCCGGGTCGCGGCGACGCAGTCGAAAAGGTCCACGCCGCGGGCGATTCCTTCGACCAGGTCCTCGGGGAATCCGACGCCCATAAGATAACGGGGCCGGTCGGTGGGCAGCGCCTTCGCCAGCGACTCCAGCACGCGGTGCATGACGGGCTTGGGCTCGCCGACCGAGAGCCCGCCGATGGCGAGCCCGGTCCACGGCCCGCGAGCGAGGGTGCCCTCGAGCGAGCGGAGGCGGAGGTCGTCGTGGCTGCCGCCCTGCACGATGGGCCAGAGCGTCTGGCCGGGCGACGCTGCCGACAACGCCTGGTGCCGTTCGCGGCACCGAGTGAGCCACCGGAGCGTCCGCTCCATTCCCGCTTCCGCCAGCTCCCGCGAGGCCTGACCTGGCACCACATGGTCGAACGCCATGGCGATATCCGCCCCCAGCGCCCGCTGGATTTCCATCGAGGATTCGGGGGTGAGGGTCCGGACCGAGCCGTCGATGTGGCTGGTGAACTCCACCCCCTCCTCCGCAATGGTTCGCAGCCCGGCGAGCGAGAACACCTGGAAGCCGCCCGAGTCGGTGAGCATTGGCCGGGGCCAGGTGGAGAAACGGTTGAGGCCCCCCATCGCCGCGACGACAGCCTCACCGGGGCGGAGATGGAGATGGTAGGTGTTCCCGAGGATGATCTGCGCGCCGGCCTGCTCGACCTCGGCGGGATGGAGGCCGCGCACCGTGCCGTAGGTGCCCACCGGCATGAACGCCGGGGTCATCACCTCGCCATGGGGAAGGGAGAGCCGTCCCGCGCGAGCCAGACCCTCGCTCCGCTCCAGCGCGAACTCGAACATCAGACCACGGCCATCGCGTCGCCATACGAGTAGAATCGAAAGCGTTCCCGCACCGCGATCTCGTAGGCCCTTCTGGTGACCTCGTAGCCGGCGAACGCGGCCACCAGCATGAGCAGCGTCGATCGAGGCAGATGAAAGTTGGTGACCAGCCGGTCGACGACGCGGAAGCGATAGCCGGGGGTGATCATCAGTCCGGTTTCGCCCGGACCGGCGCGGACCCCGCCCTCCTCGTCGTCGGCCGATTCGAGTGCGCGGACGACGGTGGTACCCACCGCCCAGACCGATGCGCCGCGGGCCCGGGTGTCGGCCACCTCGGCGGCCACCGCCTCCGGAATGTCGTAGCGCTCCGGATGCATGGGATGACGGGTGTAATCCTCCTGATCCACCGGCTTGAAGGTGCCGGGTCCGACCTCCAGGTCGAGACGGGCGATGCGGACGCCGCGTTCCTCCAGGCCGCGCAGCAGCTCCGGGGTGAAGTGCAGGCCCGCGGTCGGAGCCGCGACGCTCCTCTCCCGTTCCGCGAAGACGGTCTGGTACCGGACCGCATCCTCGGGGGTCGGATCGCGATCGATGTACGGCGGCAGCGGAATGCGACCGAACCGCGCCATCGCCTCCTCCGCGCTGGCGCCGACCAGGCGCACCCGCCGGTATCCCTCCGCGAGCTCCTCGACCACCTCGATCGCAATTCCATCGTCCAGGTCGACCCGCTTGCCGCGCCGGAGCGCGCTGCCCGGCTTGCCCATTGCCACCCAGGTGGCTTCCGCTGCGGGATGAATCAGCAACACTTCGGCGGGAGCACCGGACGCGCGCCGGCCGAGCAGGCGGGCATGCCGGACCCTCGTTGTGTTGAGCACGACGAGGTCACCGGGCGGGATGAGATCCGTCAGGTCCGCGAAGCGGGCGGCCGTGAATTCGGCTGTGGAGCGCGGGGGCCCGTGTGCCGGCCGCACCACCAGCAGCCGGCTGTCTCCCCGGACTGCTGTTGGCGTCTGGGCGATCAGCTCTGGAGGGAGGTTGTAGTCAAAATCCGAGGTGCGGAATCCCACCGCCGCATCAACCATCAAACAGCGCCGCCTGTCCGCCCCCCGCCGGCGGCGGGGTGATCCCGAAGCGGCGATAGGCGTTCGGCGTCGCCGTCCGGCCACGCGGCGTGCGTTCCAGGAAGCCCTGCTGCATGAGGTAGGGCTCGTACACCTCCTCGAGGGTACCGGGATCTTCGCCGACCGCCGCGGCGATGGTGGTGAGTCCGACCGGGCCGCCGCCGAATTTCTCGATAATCGTCGTCAGAATCCGGGCGTCCATGTCGTCGAGGCCGAATTCGTCCACGTTGAGCTGCGCGAGCGCCTCCGCCGCGACCCGGGCGGTGACGTTGCCGTCGGCTTTGACCTGGGCGTAGTCGCGCACCCGCCGGAGCAGCCGATTGGCGATCCGCGGCGTTCCCCGGCTCCGCCGGGCGATTTCCACCGCGCCTTCGGCCTCGATCGTCACCTTGAGAATCCCCGCCGAACGGTGGACGATGCGGGCCAGATCCTCGGGGGGGTAGAAGCTGAGCCGCTCCACGATCCCGAACCGGGCCCGCATCGGCGGGGTGAGCTGGCCGAACCGGGTGGTCGCCCCAACCAGCGTAAACGGCTCGACCGTCATCGGGATGGTCTGGGCGTTCGGGCCATCGGCGATCCGCACGTCGACCCGGAATTCCTCCATTGCGGGATAGAGGAACTCTTCGAGCTGGGGGCGGAGCCGGTGGATCTCATCGATGAAGAGCACGTCGCCCGGGCTCAGGCCGGTGAGCAGCCCCACCAGGTCGCCGGGTTTTTCCAGCACCGGGCCGGAGGAGGTTCGAAGCTGGACTCCCATCTCCTTGGCCAGGAGCACGGCCAGGGTGGTCTTGCCCAGGCCGGGCGGGCCGAAGAACAGGATGTGGTCGAGCGGCTCGCCCCGGCCCTTGGCCGCGTCGATCGCGATCTGCAGCGCCGCCTTGACCGGCAGCTGCCCCACGAACTCGTCGAGCCGCGAGGGGCGGAGCGCCGCCTCGGCCCGGCTTTCCTCGGGGATGGCGGCGGGAGTGGTGATCTCGATCCGGGTCAGAGCGCCCGCGCCTCCCAGCGCACCGGGCGTGGCCCCGGAGTCACTTCGTGCTTGGTGTGGCACGACACGCAGCGGTCGACCGTCCGGGTCGTGGCGGCCCCCACGAACTTCCGGTTGGTCGAACCGCAGCGGGTGCACTGCCACTCCGCGGTGACATGCGGGCTGGTCGAGACGGCGCTCATCCCCGTCCTCCTCTGGGACTGGTGAGGTGCTGAAGGGCGCGGCGCACCAGCACCGCCACGTCGTCGATCTTTTCGGCGGCCAGCGCGGCGCGCACCGCTTCATCGGCCGCCGCGGGGGGGTAGCCCAAGGCGGCAAGCGCGCGGGCTGCCTCGTCGGCCGGCCGGGCCGGCCGGGACGCGGCCGCCATCGGCATGTCGGTGAACCGATCGGAGAGCTCGACGATGAGCTTCTCCGCCCGCTTCTTGCCGATGCCGCTCACCGTGCTCAGCGCCGCGACGTCGCGGCCCTGGATGCTGCGCACCGCGCGATCGGGGCCCAGCGTCGAGAGAATGGCGAGGGCCAGCCGGGGGCCCAGGCCGGTGGCGCCGAGCAGCCGCTGGAAGATGGCGCGCTCGGTCACGGTGTCGAATCCGTAGAGGGTCCAGCTGTCCTCTCGGACGATGAGCTCGGTATAGAGCGCGCAGCGAGCCCCCCGCGCCGGAAGCCGCTCGAAGACGCCGAGCGGCACCGTCACCGCATACCCCACGCCCCCGTCGGTTTGAACCACGACAGTCTCGCCTTCACGCTCCGCCAGCACGCCGTTGACCGTGGCGATCATCCGCGCAGCGCCCGGCTGACGCCGGTGAGCAGGTGGGTGAGCGCCACTGCCACGGCGTCCGCGGCGTCGGCGGGCTCCGGCGCGGCTTCGAGCTGGAGGAGTTTGGCGACCATGTAGGCGACCTGGGGTTTGAGTGCCGCGCCGCGGCCGACCACCGTTTTTTTGACCAGCGCGGGCGAATATTCCGCCACGGCGATCCCCGCCTGGGCGCCGGCCAGCAGAATGACGCCCCGTGCATGGCCCAGCACCACGGTGGTGCGCACGTTGGCGGCGAAGAAGATGTCCTCCACGGCGAGCACGTCGGGACGGTGCCGCGCGATCAGCTCGACCAGCCCCTCGTGGATGACTGCCAGCCGGCTGGCGAGCGGATCGCGCGGGCGGGTCCGCAAGATGCCGCATTCCACCAGCCGCATCGCCCGGCCGCGGTCCGCCGTCCGCTCCACCACGCCGTAGCCCACCGTCGCGGTGCCCGGGTCGATCCCCAGCACCTTCATCGGGGAGGAGCGATCAGGCTTCGGCCTCCGCCAGCGTGGCCGCGTCGATATCGAAGTTCGAAAACACCTTGGAAACGTCCTCCAGCTCCTCGAGGGCCTCCATCAACTTGAGAAGCCGGGCGGCCTCCACCCCTTCGACCCGCACCGTGTTCTTGGGGACCATCGCCAGCTCGGCCGTTTCGAACGCGTACCGCTTTGCCTTGAGGGCATCCTGCACCGCGTGAAAATCGTTGGGTGCAGTACTGACCAAGTATAGATCGCCGTCCACCGCAAAGTCCTCCGCGCCGGCGTCGAGCGCCGACTCCAGGGTCTGGTCCTCGGGGTACTTCGCGGCATCGAGCGTAATCTGGCCCTTGCGGTCGAACATCCAGGACACCGAGTTGGTGGCTCCGAGGTTGCCGCCGTTCCGGCTGAAGGCGTGCCGGACTTCGGCCACCGTGCGGTTGGCGTTGTCCGTGGTGGCTTCGATCAGGATCGCGGCCCCACCGGGGCCGTAGCCCTCGTAGGTCACCTCTTCGTAGGTCTCGCCGGCGAGCTCGCCGGTGCCCTTCTTGATGGCCCGATCCACGTTGTCGTTGGGCATATTGACGGCGCGGGCCGCGTCGATAGCGGTACGGAGCCGAGGATTGCCGCCGGGATCGCCGCCACCCGCCTTGGCGGCGACGGTGATTTCGCGGATGCACTTGGCCCAGACCGCCGAGCGCTTGTTGTCAGTCGCAGCCTTCTTGTGCTTGATCTGCTTCCATTTGCTGTGGCCAGCCATGGCGCGGCTCCCTTCCTCGTGCAGCGCATAAATATAGAGGTGACAATGGGTTCCGGCAACGCGGCCCGCCGCGTCACAGCTCCTCGCGCGCGCGCTGTCCGGCACTCCGCGCGGCGCGGCCGAGGATCTCCGAGGCGTCGCCGCCCAGCGTCTCGCGGGCCGGAGCCACGAGGAGCTGGAGCACCTGGCCCACCTGCTCCCGGCCCGGGTTGCCGAGCGCGGCGAGCGCGGCAACGAGCGCGCGGCGGAGCGGAGCGGACAGAGTCAGGCTCGAGAGTCGTCGCTCCAGCGCCACCACCCGTCGCTTGACCGCCCGGTCGGGCTGGGGAGGAACCAGAAGCAGGTCTTCCGCGACCCGTACGGTGAGCCAGAGTGCGAAGACCCCCTCACGCCGAGGCCCGCGGGGCATCTCGCCCATCAGCTTGACCAACGCGGCGCCGGAGGTGGAGAGCAGGCTCATCGGGGCAGCTTGCGCAGCGTCTCCAGCACCTCGTCAGGCTGGAGATCCTGCAGGCAGCGGTGGTGTTTGAGAGGGCAGGCGGGACCGCCGTGGGCGCTGCAGGGGCGGCAGTCGAGGGTGCGCTGCAGCACCGTGGCCTTGGCGTGGTAGGGAAAGAACCCGAATTGCTCGACGGTCGGGCCGAACAGCGCCACGACGGGTGTCCCGATGCCCCCGGCCAGGTGCATGAGCCCGGTATCACCGGAAATGAGGGCCCGGGCGCGCTTGAGCAGTGCCGCCGAGCCGAGCAGATCGAACTCGCCGGCGGCACTTGCCGCGCCCTCGCCGCCCGATGCCGCGACGGCGGCCGCTACTTCCCGGTCACCGGGTCCGCCGACCACTACGACATCGTTGCCCTTCTCGACCAGCCGTCGTACCAGCGCGACCCAGTGGTGGGTCGGCCATCGCTTGGTGAAATGAGCCGCACCGGGGGCCACCGCGATCAGCTGCCGGGACAGGCCGAGCCCCCGCTCGGCGGAAAATCGGTCGGCCCTCTGCACCGCCTCGCGGGGAAGAAACAGCTCCAGCGGGCCGGCGTCCGGCGCCACATCCAGCCCCCGCGCGGCGTCGAAGTACCGCTCCGCCACCGGCCGGCGGTCGCGATAGAGGTCCCGCTTGGTGCGAATCAGCACCTCTCGCGCGGTCCGGTGCTTGGGGTACGTGGTCCAGCGTCCCCCCACCTTCCAGCGCAGGGCCCGGCTCCGGAGGCTGCCGTGGAGATCGAGGCGGTGCGTGAACTTGCCGGCGCGGAGCCGTCCCCCGAGCAGCGAGAGCGGGGTGCCCGGTTCCCAGCCAATGACTTCGGTGACGCGCGGATTGTGGGCGAGCAGGGGGGCGAAGGCCGCCCGAGTCACCACGGTGATTCGGGCATCCGGGTGCCGGCCGCGGAGGGCGCGCAGCAACGGCGTCATGAGCAGGATGTCGCCGATGGCGCTGAAGCGGACGAGCAGTACGTTCGGCGGCACCCGAGGGAATGTAGCCGGGTGAAATGGCGTCGCCAGCGCGTTAGCTTCTTCCCATGGCAGAGCGCACCGCACGGCGGCTCCTCACCGCGGCACGACCCTACGGGGGATTGTTCATCTTGGGCCTCGGCGCCACGCTGCTCGCCTCGTTGCTCGACGGGGTCACCATCGTGGTCCTGGTACCACTGCTCAAGGCCCTGTTCGGCACCGCCGGTGTCCTGGTCGGGCAGGGAACGATGCTGGAGCATGTGAGCGACCGGCTTCTGGGGCCGCTGATCGCCGGGCTCGACCCCCGCCCCGCCGCGGCTCGGCTGGTGGTGGTGCTCCTGGCCGGCCTCCTGCTCAAGAACGCGCTGCAATACACCGCCAA
>JBGPVQ010000046.1:0-11178 GCA_041491785.1 Gemmatimonadota bacterium
AGGAGGCCAGCGGACCGGTCGGCTACGGCGACCAGAAGCTCTCCAGCGTCAACATCATCGGCATCACGACCAACTGGCCGTTCGTGGTGGGCGGTACCATCACGGCGGGGCGGAACTGGACCGACATCGAGTTCGCCGCCGGGTCTGCCGTCGCGGTGATCAACGACAAGCTGGCGGAGACCCTCTTTCCCGGACTCGATCCGATCGGCAAGCGGATCCGGGTCTACGGCCAGATGTTTGACGTCGTGGGCGTGTACGCGGAGGCGTCGAGCCTTTTCGGCGGCTCCACCAGTCCCATCGTCGCCATGCCCCACACCACCTTCCTCAAGGTCGCCGACTACTTCAAAGGGTGGCTGCAGTTCACCGTCCGCCCCACCGATTCGGCCACGGTGGCGCAGGCGCAGGACGAAGTGATCGCCGCGCTTCGCGCCAAGCGCGGGCTCAAGCCCTCGCAGGACAACAATTTCTCGGTGGTGACCCAGGACAAGCTGCTCGACACCTTCAACAGCATCACCAGCGGGTTCTTCCTGGTCATGCTCGCGCTCTCGAGCGTGGGCCTCCTGGTCGGCGGCGTAGGGGTCATCGCCATCATGATGATCTCGGTGACCGAACGGACTCGTGAAATCGGCGTCCGGAAGGCGCTTGGAGCCACCCGGCGGGAAATCCTGTTCCAGTTCCTGGTGGAGGCGGCGTCGCTCACCATGGTGGGCGGGGCGATCGGGATGATTCTGGGTGCGCTGATCGCGTGGTCGATCGCCAAGTTCACCCCGGTCCCGGCCGAGGTGCCGATGTGGTCGGTGGTGGCGGCGCTGGTGGCGTCGGCGGTGACCGGCGTGTTCTTCGGGATGTACCCGGCCACCAAGGCCAGCCGGCTGGACCCGGTCGAGGCGCTCCGCTACGAGTAGCTCGCCAGGGCGCTACTTTGCGCCGCGGCGCCCAGCCGTCTTTCTTCCTAGGCATGCCCTTCCTCGACGCGATCCTCCTCGCCCTGGAAACGATCCGCACCAGCAAGCTCCGGTCGTTCTTTACCCTCCTCGGGATTATCGTCTCGGTCGGGTTCCTGGTGGCGGTCGTGGCCATCATCCAGGGGATGAACGCCTACGTCCGCGACAACCTCCGCGGGGCCATGATCGGCACCAACGCCTTCCAGGTCCGCCGGTCGCCGATCGCGATGGGATTCTACGACGACTCCACCGTCCGCGAGATCAGCAAGCGGCCCATCATATCCAAGGAGGACGCCACCGTGGTGCGGGGCGCCATCCCCGATGCGGAGGCGGTGTCGCTTCAGTCGGGGTGGCCCACCCCCAGCGCCGATGTGAGTTACAAGAACCGCACGCTGGGGAGCGTCACGATTTTCGGCGTCACGCCGGAATACCAGTCGGTGCAGGACTACCGCTTCGCTGACGGAGAGCCGCTCACCCAGCCGGACATCGATGAACGCCGGCTGACGGTGGTGGTGGGCGCCGACCTGGGGGACAAACTGTTCGACGGGGCGGCCCATGCGATCGGCCGGAAGATCCGGGTCGGCGGCGTCGAAGTCACCATCAAGGGCGTCATCGCCAAGAAGGGCCGGGTGCTGGGTCAGTCCTTCGACGGCTTCGTGCTGATGCCGATTACCACATTTGAGGCCATCTACGGACGCCGGCTCACCACCACGATTTCGGTCAAGATGCGCGACGCCGCCGAACTCCCCGACGCGATGGCCCGCGCCGAAGAGGCGATGCGGCTGGCCCACCGCCTCCATCCCACCACCGCCAATGATTTCACCCTCGACAAAGCCGACGCGCTGGTGGCCTTCTGGACCAGCCTCACCGGCGTGCTGTTCACCATCATTCCTGCGGTGGTCTGCATCGGCATCGTGGTGGGCGGCATCGTGATCATGAATATCATGCTGATGTCGGTCAACGAGCGGACCCGCGAGATCGGCATCCGCAAGTCGCTGGGCGCCCGCCGGCGCGACATCCAGCGCCAGTTCCTGGTCGAGGCGGTGATGCTCTCCCTGCTCGGCGGCATGATCGGGATCGCCGGCGGGGCTGGGCTGGCGCAGCTCATCTCGATGGTAAGCCCCCTCCCCGCGCGGGTCACGCTCTGGTCGGTCGGCGTGGCTCTGGCGCTCGGCGCCGGGACGGGGATCATCTTCGGCGTTTACCCCGCCAGCCGGGCGGCGCGGCTCGATCCCATTACCGCGCTCCGCCAGGAATAGCCGTGCACCTTCGCAGCCTGGAAGAAGGCATCGCGGTCGCGGCGGACAACCTCCGCGCCAACAAGCTGCGCTCCTTTCTGACCATCCTTGGCGTGGTGATCGGCGTGGCGACGGTCATGCTGATGGCGTCGATCGTGGACGGGGTGCGGACCCAGATCTTCAATGCGCTCAACGCCGCGACGCCCAACGCGTTCTACGTGATGCGGTTCTTCGCGCAGACGCCGCTCAACCCCGACAACCTGCCCTACGAGGTGCGGATCCGGCCGGTGGTAGCCGAGTCCGACGCCGAGGCGATCGCCCGCGAGGGCGATATCCGCCACGCCGGGCTGTGGAACCAGTCGCTCAATCGGATCGAGTACCAGGGCGTCCGTTCTCAGCCGCTCTTCGTCATGGGGGCCGATGACTCCTACATGGAGATCAAGGGCGGGACGGTGGCGGCGGGACGCTTTTTTACCCAGGCCGAGCTGGCGGGCGCGGATGTCGCCGTCCTGGAGCAGGAGCTCGCGCGTCGGCTCTTCGGCAACCTCAACCCCATGGGCGCAACGATACGCATCGGCGGCCACCCCTTCCGGATTATCGGCATCTGGCAACAGCCGGACAATGTCTTTGCTCCGCCCGGATTTACCGTCGGCGCCATCGTCCCCTACCAAGTGGCCAAACACGCCTTCCACTACAGCACCACCAACGACCTCTTCATCGTGGTGCTGGGCCGTCCAGGCGTTTCGGTCGACGTGGCCAAGGACCAGGCCACGGTGGCCCTTCGGCGGCAGCGCGGCCTCCGGCCCGGCATTCCCAACACCTTCGACTTCATCACCCAGGATCAAATTCTTGACACGATGAATGCCCTGACCTCGGTCTTCTTCCTGGTCATGACGGCCATCTCGAGCGTCGCCCTCCTCGTCGGGGGCATCGGTGTCATGGCGATCATGATGGTGTCGGTGACCGACCGGACCCACGAGATCGGCCTCCGCAAGGCCTGCGGCGCCACCCGCCATGAAATCCTCTGGCAGTTCCTGGTCGAGGCGGCGACGCTCACCCTTATCGGCGGCCTCATCGGGATCCTGGTCGGCCTGGGGATGGGAGAGGTGCTCAAGCGGGTGCTGAGCTTGAGATCAGGCGTGCCCATCTGGAGCGCCGTGGTGGCGACGCTGGTATCGATCGGAATCGGGCTGGCGTTCGGAGTGCTGCCGGCCAATCGGGCGGCGCGAATGGATCCGGTGGAGGCGCTGCGGCACGAGTAGCTACATCGACTGCACCCCCAGGGTGACGACGTCCTCCACCAGCATCGTCTCATGGGTGAAGTACGGCTCGCCGTAGCGGGCCCGGATGAGCGAGCCGTAGTGCCCGTTCTGGTGCTCCACCCGGCCGTACAAATCCTGCCCTGTCGGAAAAATCTCGCCCGCGCTGGTGGCCGCGTCGAACTGGCTCGCGTAGCAGCGGATCGCCGCCATCTTGCGCTCGAATTGCGCGCTGATGTCCACGACAAACGTCGGCTTGACGGGATCTTCCCGGTACGACAGGGCGTAGAGGACCTTGAACGGGCGGTGCGGCGCGCCGGCGCCGGGATACTTCGAGAGCCCCGCCAGAAAACAGGCATCCCGGCCCAGCTCGGACGCGATCCGGTGATCGGGGTGCCGGCCGACCGGGAACGGAAGGATGACCACGCGGGGCGCGAGGGCGCGGATCGCGTCCACGACGATTTGCCGGGTCGCCTCATTGTTTTCGAGGTGCGCATCGGGAAGGCCGGCGTTCCGCCGCTCGGAGACGCCCAAGACCTTCGCCGCCTGCGCCGCCTCCCGGGCCCGCAGCTCCGCGCTACCCCGGGTGCCGGACTCGCCGGCGGTCAGGTCGAGGATCGCGGTCCGGTACCCCTGATCCACCGCCTTGAGCAATGTCCCGGCGCAGGTAAGCTCAACGTCGTCCCGATGGGCCGCGATGGCGAGGAGGTCGACAGGCATGGCAGAAAGGTAAGCGGGAGGCTCGCCCCGCAAGCCGCTTACCGCCCCCTCCCGGGGGGCATAGATTTCCTCCGATGAATCGACCCTCGGTCTATCTCGACCATGCCGCGACCACCCCGGTCCGCCGGGAGGTGCTCGAGGCGATGCTGCCATACCTCGGCGCGGTGAGCTTCGGCAACCCGTCCAGCAGCCACAAGTACGGCCGGGCGGCGCGGGCGGGGCTCGAGGGCGCCCGCCGAGAGGTGGCCACCGCCCTCGGGGTCGAGCCCACGCAGGTGGTGTTCACTTCCGGCGGCACCGAGGCGGACAACCTCGCGGTGATCGGCGCGGCACTGGCGGCCGGTCACCACGGCAAGCCGATGCTCGTGGCGGTCTCGGCGGTCGAGCACAAGGCGGTCCTCGCCGCGGCGCACGAAGTCGGCCGCCAGGGCGGAGAGGAGATCATCCTGCCGGTCGCGCGGGATGGCCGGCTCGATCTCGACGGGCTCGACGCCGCGCTGGCCCGCCATCCCGCGATCGTCTCGGTGATGTGGGTCAACAACGAAATCGGGGTGCAGCAGCCGATCGCGGAGGTCGCCGCGCGGTGTCAGCAAGCCGGCGTACTCCTGCACACCGACGCGGTCCAGGCGTTCGGCAAAGTCCCGGTCTCGCTCCAGAATCTCCCCTGCACGCTGCTCACCATTTCCGGCCACAAGATCGGCGCTCCCAAGGGCATCGGCGCGCTGGTGGTGCGGGATCGCCGGGCGGTCGAGGCGATCATCCACGGCGGCGGGCAGCAGTTCGGTCTCCGCCCCGGCACCGAGAATGTCGCGGGAGCCGTGGCCCTCGGAAAGGCCGCATCCCTCGCCGCCACGGAGCAGGCCGCCGAGGCGGCGCGTCTCCTGACCCTGCGTGACCGGCTGGTCGCCGGGCTCCGTGCCTCGGTCCCCGATCTGGTGGTCCACGGGGAAACGGCGCCCCGCGCGCCGCACGTCCTCAACATCGGCGTGCCCGGCGCCGACAACGAGGCGCTCCTCATGCACCTCGACCTCGCGGGCGTCGCCGCCTCGGGCGGCTCCGCCTGCTCCACCGGGACGGCGGAGCCTTCCCACGTCTTGAGCGCGATGGGCGTGCCGCGCTCGCTCGCACTCGCCTCCATCCGCATGAGCCTGGGGCACCAGAGCACCACGCAGGACGTCGACCAGGCCGCGGCGGTCTTCCCGGAGGTCGTGGCCAAGGTGCGGCAGCTCGCGGTGATCCTTGGCCGCGCGTAGGAAGGTCCTGGTGGCGATGTCGGGCGGGGTGGACAGCTCGGTCGCTGCGGCGCGTCTGGTCGAGCAGGGGCACGACGTCGTCGGCGCCACCATGAAGCTGTTCTGCTACGGCGACAATGTTCCCGACCGCCCCTGTTGCTCGCTCGACTCGATCAACGACGCCCGCGACGTCGCCGCGAAGCTCGGCATTCCGCACTACGTGCTCAACCTCGAGGATCGCTTCTCCCGTCACGTGATCGCCGATTTCGTGCGGGAGTATTCGCGGGGCCGGACGCCGATCCCCTGCGTGCGCTGCAACTCGTTCACCAAGTTCCGCGATCTCCTGGCCCACGCCGATGCCCTGGGCTGCGACGCCATCGCCACCGGCCACTACGCCGTCGCCCGGGAGGGCGCGCTGTTCCGCGGCCGCGACCCCGCCAAGGACCAGAGCTACTTCCTCTGGGGAATCGACCGGGCGGTCGTGGCGCGCATGCTCACACCGGTGGGCGAGATGACCAAGCAGGACACCCGCGCCCGCGCGCGGGCGCTCGGCCTCTCCACCGCGGACAAGCCCGAGTCGGTGGAAATCTGCTTCGTGCCGGACGACGACTACGTGGGCGTGCTGGAGCGGCACCTCCCGGCCGACGCGCCCGCGCTTACCCCGGGTCCCTTCGTCACCACCACCGGAGAAGTGGTGGGGGAGCACCAGGGGTTCGCCCGCTTCACCGTGGGGCAGCGCCGCGGGCTGCCCGGCGGACGCTCGCTCCCGCTCTACGTGCTGGCCATCCGCCCGGAGGACCGTGCGGTGGTGGTGGGCACGGCCCGGGAGCTCGGCAGCCACAGGGTCCGGCTCGAGGAAGTGAACTGGCTCGCCGCCCCTCTCTCGGTGGGCGACCGGTGCGACGTGCAGATTCGCTACCGGGCCACCCCCGCGGAGGCGGTCGTCACGTCGGCGGACCACGACAGCATTACCCTCACCAGCGACACCCCGCTCCGGGCGGTCACTCCCGGGCAGTCGGGCGTCCTCTATGGCTCCGGGGACCAGGTCCTCGGCGGCGGAGTCATCTCGTGAAGCATCGACTGATCCTGATCCTCCTCGCTCCTTCCTCCGCTCTCCTCGCGCAAGCCCGGCAGCCCCTCACCTTCGAGAAATTCCTGGCGATGCAGATCGCCGGTGACCCGCGGCTGTCGCCCGATGGCTCCACGGTGGCCTACACGGTCACGGCACCGTCGCTCGAGCAGAACCGGAACCTGACCCGGATCTGGATCGTTCCCGCCGCGGGTGGTCCCTCGCGAGCGCTCACCGCCGGGCCGGACAATGATCTCGCCCCCCGCTGGGCACCGGATGGCAAGTCACTCGGCTTCGTCTCGACCCGAGGCGGGAGCCCCCAGGTCTGGCGCATCGCGCTGGCGGGGGGGGACGCGGTACAGGTGACCAGCATCGAGAGCGGCGTCAACGATTTTCTCTGGGGACCGGACGGGAAGGCGCTCTATGTAACCAGCGACGTGAAATGGCCCGCGGCGGGCCAGGAAATCGACGCCCGAAACGGCCAGTACCCCACCCAGGCCAAGATCTGGACCGAGCTCTTCTATCGGGTGTGGAACGACTGGCGGGTGGGAACCCGCTCGCACCTGCTGCGAGTGGACCTCGCCGACAAGTCGGTCAAGGATCTCACTCCGGTGGACCACGATACGCCACCCCTCGACCTCGGCGGCGCCGATCTGTCCGTCGCCCCGGCTGGATCGGAGCTGGCGCTGGTCATGAATCCCGACGCCGACGTCGCGCAGAGCACCAACAACGATGTCTTCGTGGTCGGCAGCGATGGCTCCAATCTGACACCCGTCACCACCCGGCGGGGCAACGACCATTCGCCGGCCTTCTCTCCCGATGGCCGCTCGATCGCCTACCTCTCCATGGAGACCCCCGGGTTCGAGGCCGACCGGACCCAGTTGATGCTCTGGGACCGGGCGGGCAGGCAGAGCCGGTCGCTCACCCAGAACTGGGACCTCAACGTCCAGAGCCTGACCTGGCTGCCCGACTCAAGAGGACTGGTCCTGGAAATCGAGGAGCGCGGGGTGCACAACCTCTACACCCTCGATGTGGCCACCGGAACGCGGAACCGCATCGTGACCGGCGGCGTCAACACCGCCCTGCGGGTAAGCCCCCGAGGAGACCAGCTGGTCTTCCTCCGGCAGACGGCAACTCAGCCGCCCGAGGTCTTCACCGTGGGGATCGACGGCAAGGGCCTCCGCCCGCTCACCACGCTCAATGCCGCGGCCCTCGCAACCCTCGATCTGGCGCCGCTGGAGAGCTTCAGCTTCGTGGGCGCTCTGGGTGACTCGGTGCAGGGCTGGCTCCTCAAGCCCCCGGCGTTCAACCCCGCCAAGAAGTACCCCGTCATCTACCTCGTCCACGGCGGCCCTCAGGTGCCCATGGTGGATTCCTGGGGCCTCCGATGGAACTATCACATGTTCGCCTCCCGGGGCTACGTCGTCGCGGTGGTCAACTTCCACGGCTCGCCGGGATGGGGACAGAAGTTCACCAACAGCATTTCCCGGCACTGGGGCGACTACCCCTTCGAGGACCTCATGCGGGGGCTCGACGTGGTGGCGGGGCTTCCCTACGTGGATTCCACCCGGATGGGGGCCGCCGGCGCCTCCTACGGCGGGTACATGATCAACTGGATGCAGGGCCACACCGACCGGTTCAAGGTGATGGTCTCCCACGACGGAATCTTCGACCTGGCCAGCGCACAGGGCGCCACCGAGGAGCTGTGGTTCCCCAATCACGAGTTCGGCGACGGCGGGATGACCAACCCGGAGACCCGGACGATGCTGGAAAAGTGGTCGCCCTCGAATTACTCCGATCGCTGGAAAACGCCCATGCTGGTGGTCCACAGCCAGCTCGACTACCGGCTGGAGCTCGCCGAGGGCCTCCAGGCGTTCACCGCCCTCAAGGTGCGGAACATCCCCGCCAAGTTCCTCTATTTCCCCGACGAGGGGCATTGGGTTCTCAAGCCCCGGAACCGGCGGCTGTGGTGGGCTACGGTGCTCGATTGGCTCGACCAGTACCTCAGGACCGGCACCGCCAACAATACCCCCTAGGGGTATATTTAATCGCGGGTATCGATTCGGTCACGGCGCCGGTCTCGCGGGCGCCGGCCGACGTATCTTCCGGCCATGTCCGAGGAGAGCCTGGCCCCCGCCCGCGTGAGAGAGGTGTCGGAGCCGCCGGTGGGCGGTTCGCCGACGCCGGTGTACCCGACCTCGGAGCTTCGCTCGCCGGCCCTCTACCTCAATCGGGAGCTGTCCTGGCTGGAGTTCAACCGCCGGGTCCTGCACGAGGCCCAGGACGCGCGGACGCCGCTCCTTGAACGGGTCAAGTTCCTCTCGATTTTCAGCTCCAACCTCGACGAGTTCTTCCAGGTGCGGGTGGCGGGCCTTCGGCAGCAGGTGGCCGCACACCTCAGCGAGTTGACCGCCGACGGCATGACCCCCGAAGACCAACTCCGCGACATCGCGGAAGTGGTGCGGGAGCTGCAACGGCAGCACGGCGCCTGCCTCACCCGGGACGTGCTTCCCGCGCTGGCGGAGCGCGGGATCACCCTGCTCACGGCGCCGGAGCAGTTCTCCCCAGAGGACGCGGCCTGGGTGAACCAGTATTTCACCGCGAATGTGTTCCCGGTGCTGACCCCGCTGGCGGTGGATCCGGCCCATCCGTTCCCCTACATCTCGAACCTCTCGCTTTCGCTCGCGGTGATTCTCCGGGGGGATTCCGGCGACGAGCGCTTCGCGCGGGTGAAAGTGCCCAAGATTCTGCCCCGCTGGGTGCCGCTTCCCGGAAGCCATCGCTACGCTCCGCTCGAGCTGGTGATCGCCGCGAATCTCGAGGCGCTCTTCCCCGGGGTCGAGATCCTGGGGTGCTACCCCTTCCGGATCACCCGGAACACCGACCTCGAAATCGACCCCGACGAGGCCGACGACCTCCTGGCGCTCATTCAGGAGGAGGTCCGGAACCGGCGCTTTGCCGAGGTGGTTCGGCTGGAAGTCCATCTCGGGCTGCCCGAGACGCTCCGCCAGCTCCTGCTGGCCGAGCTCAACGCCGACCAGGAAGCCGATGGGCTCCCCCTCACGCCGGAGGACGTCTACGAGGTCGACGGCCTGCTGGACGCCACCGACTTGATGGCCATCGCCGCGCTCGACATCCCCGAGCTGCGCGACGCCAACTTCCTGCCGATGAGCCCGCTGCGCCTGGCGGGCGGGCGGAACATCTTCGAGGTCATCCGCGAAGGAGACGTCTTCCTCCACCACCCCTACGAGAGTTTCTCCGCCAGCGTCGAGCGGTTCATCCAAAGCGCGACCGACGACCCCGACGTCCTCGCCATCAAGATGACGCTCTACCGCACCGGCGGCGATTCCCACATTGCGCGGATGCTGGCCAGCGCCGCCGAACGGGGCAAGCAGGTGGCGGTCCTGATCGAGCTGCAGGCCCGCTTCGACGAGGAGAACAACATCCGGTGGGCCCAGCGGTTCGAGGATGTGGGGGTGCACGTGAGCTACGGTGTCGCGGGGCTCAAGACCCACGCCAAGGTGATCCTGGTGGTGCGGCGGGAGGGCGATCAGATCCGCCGCTACGTCCATATCGGCACCGGGAACTACGCGCCGCGCACCGCCCGGCTCTACACCGATTTCGGAATCCTGAGCTGCGACCCCGACTTGGGAGCCGATCTGTCCGACCTGTTCAACGTGCTGACCGGGTTCGCGAGTCCGTCCGGCTACCGGAAGCTCGTGGTGGCACCGACCGGGATGCGGAAACGGCTGGTCGAGTTGATCCAGCGGGAAATCGATCAGGCCCGGGCGGGGCGGCCGGCGCGCATTGTCGCCAAGATGAATGCGATCGTGGATTCCGAGATCATCGCTCGGCTCTACGAGGCCTCCGGTGTCGGCGTCGCGGTGGATCTGATCGTGCGCGGCATCTGCTGCCTCCGCCCCGGGGTCCCCGGGGTGAGTGAGCGGATCCGGGTGGTGAGCGTGATCGGACGCTTCCTGGAGCACTCGAGGGTCTGGTACTTCGGGAACTCCGGCGCGGCCGAGGTGTATATCAGCTCGGCGGACTGGATGCCCCGGAATCTGGACCGGCGGATCGAGGCGGCGGTGCCGCTCGAATCACCGGCGCATCGGGAGACGATCCGGGAGATGCTCGAGCTGATGTGGCGGGATCACCGCCAGGCCTGGGACCTTGCGGCCGATGGGACCTGGACCCAGCGGCAACCGACGGACGACAGCGCCATCGCCACCCACCGGGCCCTGATCGAGCAGTATCGGGAGGCGCTGCGGCCTACCTAGTCGAGCCCCGCTGCGGATTCCAGGTGTGCCGCTCCGCCTTCACGAACCGACTCCACGCATACAGCGCATCGTACACCACGAAACCCTGCCGCAGCATCTCGTGATCGTCGGTGAAGTTGTGCGAGAGCCCCAGGGAGATCGCCAGCAGCCCCCCCGCCTGCGGCGCCAGGTCCAGCCGGTCGGTGTCGGCGCCCCGCACGATGGTTGCCAGCTCGGCCAGATGGGGATCCTCCAGCCGGTATTTCTCGAGGAACGCGTCGAAGCTGCATCGGGGGCCGTCGTGCGACAGCTCCACCCCCTCCACGTCGAACGGCGTTGCTCCGGTGTCCCGCGCCACCTCGCCGACCCGCTCCGGCGAAACGAAGAGAAACTCCGCCTCCGAATCGATGAAGCGACGAATCAGCCAGGGACAAGCGACCCGATCGATCTTGGGCCGCTC
>JBGPVQ010000047.1:0-11173 GCA_041491785.1 Gemmatimonadota bacterium
ACGTTCGTGTAGTTGATGTTGCGGTCGATGATGTAGGTGACCACCTCGTCAGGGTGGTGGCGGTACCGCTCGGCGTCCGCCAGCCGGCCAAGCTCGAGGAGCGAGGCCCGCTCGTACAGCTCCAGGTAGCTCTGGAATTCACCGGATCCGCGATCCACGATGTCCATATCGTCAGGCCGCCGTAATGAACGACAGGCTGCCGTCCGGCACCAGCCCATCCTGCGCCAGCCGGCGGAAAAAGTCCGTGAGGCCGGCGAGGTGGCGGTAGCTCAGGGCGTAATCGAGGTCCGCCAGGTAGGCGCGGCAAATGTGGCGCGCGATACCGGTGTTCTTCGCGGCCAGTTCCGCCAGCTCGTCCAGGTGCCCCAGCCCCCAGGCTCGGCTGGCCAGAAGCGCCCGGTGGAGTCCCTGCACCGCGCGGTGTTCCACCTCCCGCCGGGCCGCCCACACCGCGAACACGAACGGGAGCCCGGTCCAGTCCTTCCAGGCTCCCCCCAGGTCGGCCGCGTAGGGATACCGGCCCTCCGCGGCGAGGACCAGCGCCGCGTCTCCGATGACCAGCACCGCCTCGTGGGGGAAGCCCCGGAGCGCCTCGAGATCGGTGGACTCGGCCCGGACGGTCGCAAACCGGGGATGCACCCGCCACCGATGCCGGCAGAGGAGGTCGAGCAACAGCACCGAGGTCCGCGATGACGAGGTACGGAGCACCGTCGCTCCGTCCAGCTCGTGGACCGGCCGCTTGCTGAGGAGCACCACGCTGTGCACCGGCCCGTCGCAGGTGATCGCGAGGTCGGGGAGGAGATGATAGGCGGCGGCGTTGCGGGCGTACTCCACCGCGGAGACGACCGAGACGTCCAGCTCCCCCGCCGCGAGGAGATCGTTGAGGTCCGCGGCGGTGCCAGTGATCAACTCGGCGTCGAGCGGTACCACCCCCCGATCGAGAGCGGCGTAGACTGGATAGCAATTGATCCAGGGAATCCGGCCCAGGCGGAGCGCGCTCATGCGGCGTGTACCACCGGCGCCGAGGCGCCGGCGGTCTCGTACTCGACGGGCGCATCCTCGAAGCTCTCGCGAACCGAGCGGTACAGGCTGTCCCGCTCGACCGGTCGCTTCCCCGCCCCACGAATCAGCCGTACCAGCTCGCCGTAGGGCATGTGCATTGCCGTCCGGGCACCGGCCTGGTGGTAGATCCGCTCGTAGACCACGGTACCCTCGAGGTCGTCACACCCGAACTCCAGCACCACCTGCGACATGAACGGAGTGACCATCGGCCAATGGGTCTTCACGTGGGCGATGTTGTCGAGGAAGAGCCGCGCGACGGCGATGTTCTTGAGGTCCTCGTATCCGGTGGTCGCGGAGCCCACTCGGCCCAGCGTCTCGCCCAGCTCGTTGTTCTCGGTATGGTAGGCCAGCGGGATGTAGGTCAGGAACCCGCCGGTCTCGTCCTGGAGCGCCCGGAGCATCGCGAGGTGCTGGATCCGGTCCTCCGCCGTCTCCACGTGCCCGTAGAGCATCGTACAGTTGGTCGGGATCCCCAGCTGGTGCGCGGTGCGATGCACCCGGATCCACTCCTCCCCGGTCAGCTTTCGCTCCGCGATCGTGGCCCGCACCGCGGTGCTGAACACCTCCGCACCGCCGCCCGGCATGCTGGTGAGGCCCGCCTCCTTGAGCTCCAGCAGCACGTCGCGCTCGCTGGTCTTTTCGATCCGCGCCAGATGGGCAATCTCGACGGCGGTGAGCGCCTTGATGTGCACGTCCGGGAAGCGCGCCTTCAATCCGCGGATCATCTCGGTGTAATAGGAGAGCCGGAGTTTCGGGTGCAGGCCGCCGACGATGTGGAATTCGCGGGTCGGCGCCCCGCGGGCCTGCTCCGCCTCCTCGTACACTTCATCGAGCGAGCGGGTATAGGCCCCCTCCTCCTTGGGCATCCGGGCGAAGGAGCAGAACACGCAGGTGTTCCGCAGGATGCACACGTTGGTGGGGTTGATATGCTGATTGGCTGAGAAGAACACCCGGTCGCCGTTGACGCGCTCGTTGGCGAACGCGGCCAGCTCGCCCAAGCTCAGGACATCGCTGGTGTTGTAGAGTGCCAGTCCGTCGGCGGGATCGAGCCGTCGCCCCGTGAGCACCTTTTCGGCGATCGGGAGCAGGGCTGGGTCCCGGAAGCGGGCGGGCTCGGGGCGATTCGGCATCCTATCTCCCGAGGGCAGCGAGACTTAGTAGCAAGAATGAAATCTACCCTGTTCCAGGCGAGACGGTCCAGTCAGCCGTCCAGGCCCTCCCCGGAGTGTCACGACCCTGCGGCGGCCGGGGCCGGGGAGAGTCGCGAGGGATTTCGGGACGGGGAAGCCGGCGATGGATCAGGGCTTGAATCGTGTGACCGCGAGAGTGACGTTGTGGCCGCCGAACCCGAACGAGTTGGAGAGCGCCACATCGACCTTGCGCTCCACCATGCGGTTGGGGGCACAGTCGAGGTCGCACTGGGGATCGGGGGTCGTCTGATTGATCGTGGGGGGCACCTTGCCGGTGCGGACCACCAGAAGGCAGATGACGAACTCGAGGGCGCCGGCCCCACCGAGCAGGTGGCCGGTCATCGACTTGGTCGAGGCAAAGATGAGGCGCCGCGCGTGGGCGCCGAATACCGCCTTGACCGCCGTGGTCTCGGCGATGTCGCCGAGCGGCGTCGAGGTCCCGTGGGCGTTGATGTAGCCGATGTCCTCCGGCGCCAGGCGCGCACCGGCCAGGCAGGCCAGCATGGCTCGGCGGGCCCCGTCTCCGTCGGCTGCCGGCGCCGTAATGTGGCTGGCATCGGCGCTCATGCCGTAGCCGATCACCTCACCCAGGACCTCTGCACCACGCGCAGAGGCATGCTCCAGGCTCTCGAGGACGATGGCCGCGCCGCCATCCGCGAGCACGAAGCCGTCCCGCTCCTGGTCGAAGGGCCGGCTGGCGAGCTCCGGCGCGGCATTCCTGGTGGAGAGCGCTTTCATGTTCTGAAACCATGCGATGGTGATTCCGGTGATGGCCGCCTCAGCGCCTCCGGTCACCATGCAGTCGGCCGTCCCGGAGCGGATGAGCTGGTACGACTCCCCGATCGCGTGGGCGGACGAGGAACAGGCCGAGACGGTACAGAAATTGGGGCCCTTGAGCCCGTAGCGGATCGAGACGTGACCCGAGGCGATGTCCGGGATGAACATCGGCACGAAGAAGGGAGATACCCGGTCGGGCCCCTTCTGCAGATAAATGAGGCACTGTTCCTCGAAGGTCATCATGCCGCCGATGCCGCTGCCGATGATAACCCCCGAGCGTTCCGGGTCAGGAAAGCGTCCTTCGAGGCCCGCCTGGGTGATGGCCTGGTGGGAGGCGGCCATCGCCAGCTGGGCGAACAGATCCATCCGCTTGGCTTCCTTGCGGTCGAGATACACCAGCGGATCGAATCCCTTGACCTCGCACGCGAAGCGGACCTGCAGTCGGGCGGGATCGAACTTGGTGATCGGCGCGGCCCCCGACCTGCCGGCGAGAAGATTGGTCCAGCTCTCCTCGACGGTGAGACCGACGGGCGTGACGAGCCCCAGGCCGGTAACGACCACCCGCCGGGCCATGCCTACTTGCCGAGCTTGTCCTGGAGGTATTTCAGCGCGTCACCGACGGTCCGGAGCTTTTCAGCCTCTTCGTCCGGAATGTCGATGTCAAACTCCTTCTCGAACGCCATGACGAGCTCGACGGTGTCGAGGGAGTCCGCGCCCAGGTCCTCCATGAAGCTCGCGCTATCGGTGAGCTTCTCCCGTTCCACACCCAGCTCCTCGACGATGATGTCCTTCACCTTCTCGACCATGTCGCTCATGCGGCCCTCACGAAAGTGGAAATCCTGGCGGCGTCAAATGACCATGCCGCCGTCGACGACCAGCACCTGCCCCGTGATGTAAGAGGCCAGCTCCGAGGCCAGAAAGAGAACCGCCCCCGCCACATCCGCGGGCTGGCCCAGGCGGCCGAGGGCAATCTGCCCCAATAATGCATCCCGCGCCTCGGGGGGCAAGGCGGCGGTCATGTCGGTTTCGATGAATCCCGGCGCGATGCAATTCACCGTCACGTTCCGGCTGGCGTACTCCTTTGCCACCGACTTGCTGAACCCGATGAGTCCGGCCTTGCTCGCCGCGTAATTTGCCTGGCCCTTGTTGCCGGTGATTCCCACGATGCTCGTGATGTTGATCACTCGGCCGGCCCGGCGCTTCATCATGCCTTTGATCACCGCGCGGGTGGTATGGAACGCTCCCTTGAGGTTGGCATCCAGCACCGTGTTCCAGTCCGCTTCGGACAGACGCAGCAGGAGATTGTCCCGGGCCAGCCCGGCATTATTGACCAGAATCGAGATGGGGCCGAGAGCCCGCTCCGCCGCGGCGATGGTGGAGTCTACCTGCGCCGCATCCGCCACGTCGCATCCGAATCCCGCCGCTCGGTCGCCAAGCTCCGCCGCCACCGCCCGGGCCGTCTCGGCCGTGCGGCCGATGACCGCGACCTTGGCGCCGCTCGCATACAGCCGCTCCGCAATGGCGCGGCCGATGCCGCGCGTGCTGCCGGTCACGAAGGCGACCTGTCCGGTGAGATCGATGTCCGTCATGCCAGGAATCTCTCCACCTCCGCCGCAGTGCCCAGCGACAGGTAGGCCGGCTCCGGGAGGATTCGTTTGAGCAGGCCGCCCAGGACCGTGCCGGGGCCGATCTCGACGAACCGCGCGCCCGGTGCGAGGCCGGCGAGCGCCCGCACGCACTCCACCCACCGGACTGGTGCGGTCAGCTGCGCCGCCAGAAGTCGGCGGGCCTCGGCCGCGGTCCGGACCGGTGCCGCGCTGGTGTTCGCGACCACGGGAAACCGGGGCTCCGAGAACGCCGCTGCAGCGAGCGCCGCCGCCAGGCCTTCCGCCGCCGGAGCCATGAGCGGGGAGTGGAACGCGCCGCTCACCTTGAGCGGTACCACCCGCTTCGCCCCCGCCGATTTGCACGCGGCCCCCGCGCGTTCCACCGCCGCTGGATCGCCGGAGAGCACGGTCTGATCGGGCGCGTTGAGGTTCGCGGCCACGGCCACCTCCCCGTCCCTGGAGGCCTCGCGACAGGCGCGCTCGACCTGCTCCGTCGCCAGGCCGAGCACCGCGGCCATCGCCCCGGGGCGCGCGGCGCCGGCCGCGTGCATCAGCTCCCCCCGGCGCCGGACCAGCCCGGCCGCCTCGATCGGTGCAAGCGCCCCGGCCGCGACGTAGGCGCTGTACTCACCGAGACTATGCCCCGCCGCGCCCGCCACGACTCCCAGCCGGGTGCCCACCACCGCCAGCACCGCAGCCGAGTGCGCGAGGACGGCCGGCTGGGTGTTGTGAGTCTGCTGCAGCGCCTCGTCCGGACCGTCCCACATGATACGCGAGAGCGGCGCACCCAGGGCCCGGTCGATCGAGGAGAAGGTGTCGCGGGCGGCGGGGAACGCCTCCGCGAGGTCCTTGCCCATGCCGATTTTCTGCGCCCCCTGCCCCGGGAAGAGGAGGATGCTCACCATCGGAGCACGGCACTCCCCCAGGTGAAACCCGCGCCGAAGGTCACCAGCATCAGGAGCGAGCCGGGACGGATGCGGCCCTCCTGCAGCGCCTGGTCGATCGCAATGGGAATCGAGGCCGCCGAGGTATTGCCGTAGCGGTCGACGTTCACCATCACCTTGCTCATCGGGAGGCCGGCGTGCTTGGCGGTGGCTTCGATGATGCGCAGGTTGGCCTGGTGCGGAACCAGCAGGTCGATGTCCTGGGCGCGTACCCCGGCCTTGGCGAGCGCCTCGTCGCAGGCGCGGGCCATTGCGAGCACCGCCGCCTTGAAGACCTCCCGGCCCGCCATCCGGATGTAATGGGTGCGCTCCTTGACCACCTTCTCGCTGACCGGATCGGAGGAGCCGCCGCCGGGGATGTAGAGCAGGTCGCCCAGGGTCCCGTCGGTGCCGAGAACGATCGAGAGGATTCCCCTCCCATCCCCACGCGCCGGCTCCACGATCGCCGCGCCGGCGCCGTCGCCGAAGAGGACCGCGGTGCTCCGGTCGTTCCAATCGGTGACCGCCGAAAGCTTCTCGGCCCCCAGGGTCAGCACGGTCTTGGCCCGACCCGCCGCGATGAAGCCTTCCGCCACGGCGAGGGAGTAGATCCACCCCGGGCAAGCCGCGGCGATGTCGAACGCGATCGCGTTCTTCGCTCCGAGCATGGCCTGCAGGTCGCAGGCCATGGCCGGGAGGCGCCGATCCGGCGAGATGGTGCCCAGAATGATCGCGTCGAGCTGCTCGGCGGTGACCCCCGCGCGCGCCATCGCGCTGCAGGCGGCCGTCTGGCAAAGGCCCGACAGCGTTTCGCCCGGTGCGGCAATCCGTCGCTCGCGGATGCCGGTCCGCTCGAAGATCCACTGGTCCGACGTGTCGAGGTACTTCTCGAAGTCGGCGTTGGTGACCACCCGATCCGGCACCGCGACGCCGAGGCCGGTAATGGTGACCAGCGGGGTGGCGGTCATGCCGGCGCTCCCGCACCGGGCCCGGCGAACTCGGCGGCGATGTGGTGCGCAAGCTGGACCTCGACCGATTGCACCGCCACCCGGATCGCGTGACGGATGGCGTTGGCGTTCGACGATCCGTGACAGATGATCGATACGCCCTTGACCCCGAGGAGGGGCGCCCCACCGTACTGGGAATAGTCGAGCATCCGGAATGCGGCGCGAATTTCCTTCCGCTGCCACATGTCGGGGGCCCCTTCCTCGGCGAGATGCCGGATCAGCAGCATCACCGATTCGTAGAACTTGAGCACGATGTTGCCCACAAAGCCGTCGCAGACCACGACGTCGAGGCGGCCGTGTTTCGGGTGCCCGCCCAGAATGTCCCTGCCTTCGATGTTCCCGAGGTAGTTGAGGCGGGAATCCTGTTTGAGAAGCCGGTGACCCTCCCGCACGACCGCGGTGCCCTTTTCCTCTTCCTCTCCGACATTGAGGAGACCCACCTTGGGGCTCGGCCGGCTCATGATGTCGCGCATATACACCGAACCGAGGTGCGCAAACCCCACCAGCTCCCGGGCGGAGCACTCGACGTTCGCGCCCGCATCGAGCATGAGCACGGGTCCCTCCACCGTCGGCAGCAGCGCACCAACGGTGGCCCGCTCGACCCCGTCATAGAGTCCCAGGAGCACGGTCGAGGCCGCGAGCATGGCACCGGTGTTCCCGGCGGATATGAAGGCGTCCGACCGGGCCGTCGAGACCAGGCCGAGTCCGACCACCAGGCTGGATTTCCGCTTCCGGCGAACCGCCTGGAGTGGCTTCTCGGCCATCCCGATTACCTCGGGGGCCTCGACCACCTCGACCCGGCCCCGGTCGAGGTCCGGGTGGGCGGCGAGCTCCGCTTCGATGGCGGCGGACTGCCCGACCAGCTGCACGCGGAACCCCGGCGGCAGCTCGCGCAATGCGAGTGCCACCCCCTCGACTTCGGTGCGGGGAGCCAACTCGCTGCCCATCGCGTCGAGCGCGACGCGGATCACCGTCAGCTGTCCTCGACCTCGAGGCGTTTCTTGCCGGCGTAGTAGCCGCAGGAACCGCAGACGCGATGTGGCAGGCGGGGTGATCCGCAGCGCGGGCAGGCCTGGGTGGGGATACCGGCGCCGGAGTGGTGACCCCGGCGGAGCCGCTTCCGGCGCTTCGAGAGTTTTCTCTTGGGAACGGCCATGACGTCCTCGAGTCTAGGCGGTGGGGGCGCCGCATTCGCAGGCCCCTCGATTGAGATCGGCCCCACACCGCGGGCACAGCCCGCGGCAATCCTGGCGGCAGAGCGGATAGGCGTCAACGGCGAGCGCAAACTCTTCGCGCACCGCCGGACGGACGTCCACTTCGGTCAGCGGCTCCGCCAGCGGATACACACTGGGATCGTCCTGCAGGTCGGGATCGGCGGAGAACACCACCTCCACCGACTGCTCGACCGGCATCACGAACTCGGTCAGGCACCGGCGGCAGACCGAGCGGACTCGGCCCTCAAGGCGCCCGTGCCAGAAATATCCTCCGTGGCCCGCTCGCTCCAACACCCCACCAACGTTGAGCGGGCCGTCGAGCGGGACCTGCAACCCCTCGAACAACGGGTCCTGGGGGGCGAGCTCGCCTTGGGTATCGACCGGACCGTGTCGGAGCTCGCGGAGATCGATCTGGAGCATAGCCCGTAAATCTACATGGCGAACGGACTTACTTCAACTTGGCACGACCTCTAGCGCCCCAACCCCGCCCGCTCCGCCTCGCTGAAGAAAAACCCGATCTCCCGAGCGGCGTTCTCGTCGCTGTCGGAGCCGTGCACGGCATTACGACCCTTCGACTCGGCAAAGAGCTTCCGGATGGTGCCCGCGGCCGCTTCGGCAGGGTCGGTCGCACCGATCGTGGCGCGGAACGCCGCCACGGCGCCCTCCTTTTCGAGAGCCATCGGGAAGCACGGGCCGCTGCTCATGAACGCCACCAGCTCCTCGTAGAAGGGCCGGCCGCGATGCACCTCGTAAAAGGCCTCCGCTTGGGCCCGGCTAAGCCGGGTCAGCCGCCCTGCTCGGATCCGGTAGCCGGCACGCTCTACATGCGCCAGGATATTGCCCAGGTTCCCGCGCGCGACGGCGTCGGGCTTGACGATGCCGAGAGTCTGATTCCCTGTCATCCGCTACTCCCTGGTTCGGATCTTCGCCTTCACCAGCTCCACGACGTCGACCGGACGGCGCATGATGGCGATCCCGGCCGCTTCGAAGGCGTGAATCTTCTCCTCCGCGGTTCCGGAGGAGCCCGAGATGATCGCGCCGGCGTGCCCCATCCGGCGGCCCTTCGGCGCGGTCTGCCCCGCGATGAATCCGACGACCGGCTTCGTCACATACTCCCGGACGAAGGCGGCGGCCTTTTGCTCATCGGTGCCGCCGATTTCCCCCAGCATGACGATCTGGTCGGTGTCTGCGTCGTCCTGGAAGGCTCGAAGCACGTCGATGAAGTTGGTCCCGATGACCGGATCGCCGCCGATCCCGACGCAAGTGCTCTGCCCGATGCCGTTCCTGGTGAGGTGATTCACCACCTCGTAGGTCAGCGTTCCGCTGCGGGACACCAGGCCGACCCGTCCCGCCGCGCAGATCTGTCCCGGGATGATGCCGACCTTGGCTACGCCCGGCGTGATGAGTCCGGGACAATTGGGGCCCAGGAGCCGGGCCTCTTTCTCCCGCACAAAGGGCATCACCCTGGCCATATCGAGGACGGGAATGCCCTCGGTGATGCACACGATGAATTGAATTCCCGCATCGGCCGCCTCGGCGATCGCGCCGGCCGCGAGAGCCGGCGGCACGTAGATCACCGAGGTGTTGGCGCCAGCGTGGCGTACCGCGTCGGCCACAGTGTGGAACACCGGCACGGTGCCTTCGAAGGTCTGGCCACCTTTTCCCGGCGTCACTCCCGCCACGACCCGGGTACCGTAAGCGATCATCTGGCGGGAATGAAACGACCCGTCCCGGCCCGTGATGCCCTGTACCACGAGGCGGGTGTCCCGGTTGACGAAGATGCTCACGGGGCCGCCTTCGCCAACGCCACGGCCTGCTTCACCGCTTCGTCCATGTCGGAGAGGGCCCGCATCCCCACGCCCTTGAGGATTTCGAAGGCCTTTTCCTCGTTGGTGCCGGTGAGCCGAATAACGATCGGAACGTGGACCTTGAACTGACGGGTCGCGGTCACGATGCCGCTGGCTACGTCGTCGGTGCGGGTGATCCCGCCGAAAATATTGAAGAGAATCGCCTTCACGGCAGGATCGGCGGTGATGATCTTGAGTGCGCTCACCACCTTTTCCGGATTCGAGCTGCCGCCGATGTCAAGGAAGTTCGCCGGCTCACCGCCGTAGAACTTGACCAGGTCCATCGTGGCCATGGCGAGCCCTGCCCCGTTGACGACGCAGCCGACGTCCCCGTCCAGCTTGATGAAGGTGAGGCCGGCTTTCCGCGCTGCCACTTCGCTCGGTGCCTCCGCCGATTCGTCGCGCAAGGCGGCGAGGTCGGGCCGGCGGTCCAGCTCGTTGTCATCCACCGAGATCTTGGCGTCGAGCGCAAGCACCTGACCGGCCGGAGTCGTCACCAGCGGATTGATTTCCACGAGGGACGCCCCGTTGGCCACGAAGACGTCATAGAGCTGCCGCATGATGCCGGCCGCGGCGCGGGCCTGGGTGAAGTCGGAGTACAGGTGGAGCGCGAGCCCCAGCGCCTGATGCGGGAAGAGTCCATACCGCGGATCCACAGGAATCCGGACGATCTTCTCCGGGGTGGTGGCGGCCACCTCCTCGATGTCCACTCCCCCGGCGGCGCTCACCATGAACACCGGGCGCTGAGACTCCCGGTCCATGATGAGGCCCACGTAGCTCTCCGTCGCAATCTCCGCCGCGGGGACGACCAGCGCTTTTTCGACCACCAGTCCTTTGATGGTCATGCCCAAAATCTTCGTCGCCTGCAGACGGGCCTCGGCGGGATCCTTCGCGAGCTTTACGCCCCCGGCCTTCCCGCGCCCACCGGCGTGGACCTGCGCCTTGACCACGACCGGACCGGCGAGCCGCCGAGCGATCGCCTCGGCTTCATCGGGAGTCGACGCGACGTCTCCCTCCGGCATCGGAACACCCGCGGCCCGAAGCAGGGTCCGGGCCTGGTACTCGTGCAGGTTCAAGCCAACCTCATCTGGTTGATTCGGAAGTGACTATGACGAAACCAACCGCCGCGGAGTCCCTCGTCGCGGGGGTCGCGGCGGCCGGAGCGCGCCCAAAGGTAGCGGCGGCGCTAACCGTCTGCAACTGTGGAACTTACAGTCGCAAATCACTTATCCCGGGGCGGCCCCAGGAGCTCGCGCAGATTGGCCAGCGCCTTACCGAGTTCCTCCAAATCACCCCGCTTGAGGGCCGAATCGGCGTGTTGCATCCAGCGCCGGGCCTTCTCCAGCACCTCCGCCGCCGTGCCGCCCGCTCGCGGCGCCGTCTCACCCCGCAGGTTCATCCAGGCCTCAGCCGGCGTGCGGCCGGCCCCGTGTTTCGACCCCAGCGCGATACTCACCGACACCAACTGCGCCCGGCCGGAGGGGGACACGGCCCACTCGGGTTGGTATCCCATCGCTCCCTCCTGCGCGAGGAGAAAGCGCACCTG
>JBGPVQ010000048.1:0-11144 GCA_041491785.1 Gemmatimonadota bacterium
CGTCGTTCGCGAGGCGGTGGACCGGGCGGTGGCCCGGGCCCGCAAGGAATCGAAACCGACGCTGCTCGAGATCCGCACCTATCGGTACGTGGGCCATTCGATGTCGGATGCCGCCCACGGCACCTACCGCACCAAGGAGGAAGTCGAGGAGTACCGCCGCCGCGATCCGATCAAGCTGCTGGCCGAGCGGATGCGAAGCGCCGGGGAGCTGGACGACGCCGGGTACGCGGCGCTCGAGGCGGAGGCGAAGGCCCAAGTCGAGGACGCCTACGCGTTCGCCGAAAGTTCGCCCGATCCGGATCCCTCGGCGCTCTACGCCGACGTGTACGCGCCGGAGAGTCGCTAGCATGGCGGTGATGACCTACCGCGACGCGCTCAACCAGGCCCTCCGCGAGGAGATGCACCGCGACGATCGGGTCTTCCTCATGGGCGAGGAAGTGGCCGAGTACGACGGCGCGTACAAGGTGAGCCGCGGGCTGCTCAAGGAATTCGGCGCCCGGCGGGTGGTCGATACTCCGATCGCCGAGCTGGGATTCGCGGGCATCGGCGTCGGCGCCGCGCTGGTCGGCCTCCGACCGGTCATTGAGATGATGACCTGGAACTTTGCTCTCCTCGCGATCGATGAGATCGTGAACGCCGCCGCCAAGATGCGCTACATGTCGGGCGGACAACTGGGCGTGCCCATTGTGTTCCGCGGCCCCGGTGGCTCTGCGCTCCAGCTGGGCGCGCAACACTCGCAATCGTTCGAGAGCTGGTACGCGCACGTGCCGGGCCTCAAGGTCGTCATGCCCGCCACGCCCGCCGACGCGAAGGGCCTCCTCAAGAGCGCCATTCGGGACGACAACCCGGTGATATTCATCGAAGGGGAGATGCTCTACAACAACAAGGGCGAGGTCCCCGAGGCGGAGTACACCACGCCGATCGGAACCGCCGACGTCAAGCGCCCCGGCCGGGACGTGACGCTCATCTGCCACGCGAAGACGGTCTCGGTGGCCCTCAAGGCCGCTGAACAGCTCGCGACGGAAGGGGTCGAGGCCGAGGTCCTGGATCTGCGCACCATCCGCCCACTCGACACCCAGGCGATCCTCTCGTCGGTGGCCAAGACCAACCGCTGCGTAGTGGTGGAAGAGGGGTGGCCGTTCGCCGGAGTCGGCGCCGAGGTGGTGGATGTGATCCAGCGCGAGGCCTTCGATGCACTCGACGCTCCCATCATGAGGGTCACCGGCGCTGACGTTCCGATGCCTTACAACAAGCAGCTCGAGAAGGCCGCGAAAGCGGACCCCGCGAAGGTGGTGGCAGCGGTGAAGCAGGTCCTGTACCTGGCCTAAGGACGCATGGCAACCAAGATCGTGATGGAGGCCCTCTCCCCGACCATGGAGGAGGGTCGCCTCGTCGAGTGGAAGAAGCAGGAGGGCGACGCCATCAACCCCGGCGACGTCCTGGCCGAGGTCGAGACCGACAAGGCGGTGATGGAGCTGGTGGCGCGCACCGGTGGGACGCTCCTCAAACAGCTGGTCGCCGCGGGGGCGACGGTGCCGGTCTCTTCGGCGGTGGGGTGGATCGGAGCCGCGGGTGAGTCGGTTGACGGGGGCGGGACGGTCGGAAAAGCCCCGAAGGCCGCTGGTGAACTGCCCGCGGCGGCCGCGCGAGCGCCATCGGTGCCCGCGGCTGTGCCGGCGCCGGCTGCCGCGCCATCCGGCCGAGTGAAGGCCTCACCGCTGGCACGACGGATCGCCGGAGAACGCGGTCTCGATCTGACGACGGTGTCGGGCTCGGGTCCCGAAGGGCGCATCATTCGCCGCGATCTGGAAGGGGTCACTCCCCGAGGGGCGGCTGCCTCGCCGGCGGTCCGCTCCTCAGGCCCGGCCTTCCTCGACGTTCCGCTCACCCAGATCCGGAAGACCATCGCCAAGCGTCTGGTCCAGTCCATCGGCCCGATCCCCACGTTCTACCTCACCAGAGAGGTGGACATGGAGCGAGTCGCCGAGGCCCGCGATGCGCTCAATGCGGTGGCGGGAGAGCAAGCGAAGATTTCCTACAACGACATCATTCTCAAAGCGGTTGCGACCGCGCTCCACCAGCACCCCACCTGCAACGCCTGGTGGATGGACGATCACGTCCGTACCTGGAACGGGGTCCACCTCGGCATGGCGGTCGCAGTGGAGGACGGGCTCATTACACCGGTGATTCGCGATGCCGAGGGGAAGACGTTGCGGGTCATCTCCGCCGAAACGCGTGATCTCGCCAAGCGCGCTCGCGAGCGCAAGCTCAAGCCCGAGGAGTATACCGGCAGTACGTTTTCGGTGTCCAACCTCGGAATGCTCGACATCGAGCACTTCACCGCCATCATCAACCCACCGGAAGCGGGGATCCTCGCCGTCGGGCGCATCGCGCTAGTCCCAGCCGCGGTGGAGGGCCGGCTCGAAGTGCGGCGACGGATGCGCATGACGATGTCGTGCGACCACCGGGTCATCGACGGCGCCACCGGCGCCCAATTCCTCATGACGCTCACGCTGTTGCTGGAGAATCCGTTGGCGCTGGTTTGGTGAGCGGGCGGCCGCTCACTGGTCACCAATCACCCTGAGGCAAGCAGTGGCAACATTCGACGTGATCGTGATCGGGGGCGGGCCCGCCGGGTATGTTGCGGCCATCCGGGCTGCCCAGCTCGGACTGGCCACCGCCGTGGTGGAGAAGGACAAGCTCGGCGGGGTCTGCGTCAACATCGGCTGCATCCCCACCAAGGCTCTCCTGCACAGCGCATACGCGGTGAATCTCATCAACCACGACGCCAAGGCGCTGGGCATCGAGGTCGGTGCGGTCAAGACGGACTTCGGCGTCGCGATGAGGCGTTCCCGCCAGGTGGCGGAACAGAACTCGAAGGGTGTCGAATTTCTGATGAAGAAATTCAAGATCACCGTGCTCCGAGGCACCGGGGTCCTCGCGCCCGGAAAGAAGGTGAGGGTGGGCGCGGAGGTTCATGAGGCGAAGAAGGCGGTCATTGTCGCGAGCGGCTCGCGGGTGAAGGGCATTCCAGCCATCGGCCTCGAAATCAACAAGACCACGGTCATCAGCTCCGATGAGGCGCTTTTTCTCGAGAGGGCGCCGGCCTCGATCGCCATTGTGGGCGCGGGAGCGGTGGGCTGCGAGTTCGCCGACATCTTCAACGCCTTCGGCAGCAAGGTCACGCTGATCGAGGCCCTGCCGAGAATCCTGCCGCTCGAGGATGCGGAGAGCTCCGAGGTCATCGCCAAGAGCTTCCGGAAGCGCGGCCTGACCGTCTACGCCGGCGCCAAGGTTCTCAAGGCGGCTGTCGGCGCCGCCGAGGTCACGCTCGATGTGGAATCGGGCGGCAAGGTGGAAAAGGTGACGGCCGAAAAGGCCCTGATGGCGGCGGGCCGCGCCGTTAACGCCGAGGGAATGGGCCTCAAGGAGTCGGGCGTTCAGCTCACCGACCGTGGCTTCGTGAAGGTGAATGCCGCCACGCTGGAGACCACCGCCGCCGGAGTCTATTGCATCGGGGATGTCGCCGGCCCGCCAATGCTGGCGCACAAGGGGAGCCGGGAGGGTGTGGTCGTGGCCGAGATCATCGCCGGCCACCAGCCCCATCCGATCAAGTACGACAACGTCCCCAGCGTCACCTACTGCCACCCGGAGGTGGCCAGCATCGGCCTGACCGAGGATCAATGCAAGGAACAGAAGCTCGACTATCAGGTGGGGAAGTTCCCCTTCACGGCCAACGGCCGGGCCCGGGCCTCGATGGAAACCGAGGGCTTCGTGAAAATCATTCGCGACAAGAAGTACGGTGAGATGCTGGGCGCCCACATCGTGGCCAGCCACGCCTCGGAAATGATCCACGAGCTCGTGGTGGCGCGGGAGAACGAATACACCGTCGAGGAGGTCGACCTCGCGATCCATGCCCACCCGACACTCTCCGAAGCGATCGCGGAGGCCTGCCTCGATTCGATGGGGCGGGTCATGCACATTTGACCGGCGGCGGGGGTGGGGCGGACCGCGCCGGCGCGCCGGACCCGTTGGCGCTGGTCTTGGGCGCCCTCGGCTTCGGCACCGCGGCGGGGGTGGGCTTCCAGGCGCTGGTCACGTGGGGAGTTCGGTCGCTTCAAGCGGGCGCCCTCCCCTCGGCGGCCCCGCCCGGCTTGAGCTCGCTTGCCTCGCTGGTTCTGCTGATCGGCACGCTGGCCGGGATCGTGTCGGCCGGGCTCGCCACCTGGACGCTGCTTGCGCCGATCCGGAACCCCTGGCGTCAGGCGATGCTCGCCATCATCGCGGGGCTGGGATCGTTCGTGCTTTCCCTCGTGACGATTCCGCTGGACCGCGCCTACGGTCGACCCGGGCTGCTCGGGCTGGCCGCGCTGGCGGTGGCCCTCTGCATCCTGATCGGCCGCCGCCTCCCGCTGGCTCGCGGCGCGGCATGACGGACCGGCTTACGGTGGTCGATCTAGGACGCCGCCGCTACGGTGAGGTGCTGGAGCTGCAGCGTGGGCTCTGCCGCAAGCGCCTGGCCGGCGAGCTCGAGGACGATCTACTGCTGCTGGTCGAGCACGAGCCGGTGGTCACCCTGGGCCGCGGCACCCGGGCGGGCAGCCTCCCCATCCCGCCAGCCGCCCTCGAGGCCCGCGGACTGGAAGTTTTCGAGGTGGAGCGCGGCGGAGACGTGACGATCCACGCCCCCGGCCAACTGGTCGGATATCCGATCCTGGACTTGAATGGCTGGAGGCGGGATCTGCACTGGTACCTGCGGCAGGTGGAAGAATCCATGATCCGTGGACTGGGGACACTCGGGATCCCGGCCGAGCGGAACGCGGGCAAGACGGGGGTCTGGACCGCGGGCCGAAAGATCGCCAGCATCGGCATCCACGTGAAGCAGTGGGTGACGATTCATGGCTTCGCGCTCAACGTCACCACCGACCTCGCCCTGTTCGAGCTCGTGGTTCCCTGCGGATTGCACGGCGTGACGATGACCAGTGTGGCCCGCGAGCGCGGCGCTTCGGCGGCGGGGCTGTGGGAGGAGACCCGCGCCGCGGTGATCGCGGCGTTTGGAGAGGTGTTCGAGCGCCGGATGGAGATGGCCTCCCGGGATTGGCTCACCGGGAACCCGGCGGCTCCGTCCGGCGTTGAGAGAGCATGAACGAATCTTCAGCTCCCATCCGCCGACTGGCCGTCTCACCGCCGCCCAACCGGCTGCCACCAAGTCAAATCGTGACGAAGAAGTGGCCGGTTCTCCACTACGGTCAGGTTCCGGACATCAATCCGGTCGATTGGCATTTCGAGGTGACCGGCCTGGTCGAGCGGCCGCTGGTGCTCTCGTGGGAAGACCTGAGTCGCTTCCCCCGGCAGGAAACGCTGTGCGACATCCACTGTGTGACCCGGTGGAGCCGGTACGACAACGTCTTCACCGGGATCCCGGTCCGGACGATTCTCGCCGAGGCGCGTCCGAGCCCGGAGGCGAAATATGTCATCGTCCACGCCGCTCCCGACTACACCACGAATCTGCCGCTCGCCGATCTCGACCGCGCCGAGAACCTCCTGGCCACCCATCACGACGGTGAGGCGCTGGCCGCGGAGCACGGGGGTCCCATCCGCCTCCTGGTGCCACATCTCTATTTCTGGAAGAGCGCCAAGTGGGTGACCGGCTTCGAGTTCGTCGAGGAGGACTGGCCGGGATTCTGGGAGCAGAACGGCTACCATATGCGCGGAGATCCCTGGGCGGAGCAACGCTATGGCCGTCCCGACCCGGTGCGCATGCGGCGGGGGCCACGGCACGGCTGACCGGACCCTTATTATCTTCTGCGATTATGGCGGAGCAGCTGGATCGCAGGAAGCTGGAAGGGGTCGCCGACGGAAAGGTCGAGGCCATTCTGCGCGCGGCAGGGAGCTGGGCGAAGGAGGTTCCATCAGCCCTGACACCCGCCATTCGGGCGGTGTGCGTGCGGCTCGCGGAAATGGTGGCGGACCAGCGCCACTATCTGGCCCCGCTCCCCGAGCCTCAGGAAACCGAGCGCGCCACCGTCCTCACGCTCACCGCCGAGCGGCTCCGCGGCAACCGGGTCAGCAGCGGCATCGAGGGGTTGCTGCAGGAGCTGGCGGACCTGGAGCTTCGCGCGACCGGCAGCTGGTCCCTGGTGGAGGGGGCCCAGGCGCAGTGGATCGCCACCGCGATTCGATTTCTGGAAGGAAAAGCCTCGGCGCTTCCACCGGACCAGCGTCCAGATCCCTACTGGGCGGATGATGTCGTCGCGGGCATCATCGCGTCGGTGCGAGCCCTGATCGGTGTGGATGAACTGCACGCTCGGACCGAAGCGCGCTACTCGGGACCCCACAAGCGCAGCGCGCCGGATACCGAAAGCAACGAGTAGCGCCTCCCGCGCTACTTCCCGTTCGCTCCACCCCGCGCGGCGAACATCTCGAAGAACTTCCCGAACACGTCGATCCCATCCCAGATCTGCTGAAGATTCACCTTCTCGTTGGGTGAGTGCAGCCCATCGTCGGGGAGTCCGATTCCGGTGAGGAGTACCGGCGCTCCGCCCCGCCGAAGCTCCGGCACGACAGGAATCGACCCCCCCGCCCGGACCGGCACCGCCCGCCGCCCCACCACCGCCTCGAAGGCGTCATCCAGGACGCCGAACGCGGGGTGGCTCACATCGCAGCGCACCGGGTCCCCGCCGTGGAGCAACGTCACCTCGACCTCGGCGTAGGCCGGCGCGGCTTTCCGCACCGCGCGGGTAAGCCACTTCCCCACCTTCTCGTAGCTGTGCCCCGGTACCAGCCTCAGGCTCACCTTGGCCGTCGCCTGAGCGGGAATCACGGTCTTCGCTCCCTCGCCGGTAAAGCCGCCCCGGATCCCATGGATCTCGAAGGTCGGCAGCGCCCAGGTCCGTTCCAGCACCGAGAACTGCTTGAGCCCGGTGAGCGCCTTCCCGGTCACTTCTTCCTTCAGGAACTTCTTCTCGTCGAAGGGCAGGCTCTTCCACGCCTTCCGCTCGGCCTTGGTCGGCGCTTCGACTGCCTTATAGAGTTTCGGGACGTTGATTCGCCCGGAGCGGCTCTTGAGGTCGCACAGCAGGCGGGCCAGCGTTTCCATCGCGTTGGGGGCCACGCCCCCATAGGTGCCGGAGTGGAGGTCGCGCTCCAAGGTGCGAACGTGGATTTCGGCGTAACAGATACCTCGGAGGCCGGTGTAGATCCCGGGGATGCCGGGCGCGTAGTATCCCATGTCCGCCACTACCACGGCGTCCACGGCGGTGCGTTCCGGCTCGGCTTGGAGCCGGTCGAAAATCACCTTGCCGCCGCACTCCTCTTCTCCCTCGATGATGAAATGGACGTTGAGCGGCGGTTTGCCGTCCTTTCCCAGCACCGACTGGTAGGCCTTGAGAAGCGCGAAGACCTGTCCTTTGTCGTCGACCGCGCCCCGGGCGTAGAGCTTGCCGTCCCGGACGGTCGGCTGGAACGGCGGCGAAATCCATTCGTCCACGGGGTCCACCGGCTGTACGTCATAGTGGCCGTAGCAGAGTACGGTGGGCTTGCCCTCCACCCGCGGGCTCTCCGCCCAGACCACCGGATGCCCATCGCCCTCGAGGAGCTGCACCACCGGACAGCCGAGGGCCTTGAATTGATCCATGAGCCAGGCGGCAGCGCGGCGACAATCGTTGGCGTGCGACGGCAAGGTGCTGATGCTCGGGATCGAGAGAAAGCCGTTGAGTTCGGAGAGCAGCTTATCGTGATTCATTGGGAGCGGGAGTCAGGGAGTCAGGGAATCAGGGAGCCAAGGGGATAGAAGATACTCTCGTCCGTCACCCTCCGCCCGTGGCGCCGGAATCCGGCAGGGCATGCTGCAGTCGGGCGAAGGCGCTGTCGCCGGGCGCACTCCTCATCAGATCGCGGAGAGCTGCGACGCTGGCCTTGACGCTTGATCCGCGGGACCGATACCACCGGTCGAACCAATCGAGGTGGGTCCGATAGATCCTGACCCCGACGAGAGCGGCGTTGTTGATCGGCCGTTCGGCCAGGCGGCCCACGCGGATGGTGCGGAGGCGCGCCCCCAGCGGACCCTCGAGCTGTTCCTTGGCCCAGCGCCCAATGGCCCTCCGGCCGGCGTCCAGGGAGTCACCGGTGGGCTTTCCGGCGTAGAAGGCATCCAGCCGGCCGATGAGCGCATCGTAGAATTCGCCGAGAACGATTTCGTCCTGCCAGCGGTCGCGGGCCCGATCAGCCAGTGCGCTGTCACCCCGTTCCCGGAAAAACTCTTCCGCCGCGCGATAGCCCACCAGCTGCGCGAAACTCTCGTTGAACGGGGTGGCGCTCTTCACGTAGAGGCTGTTGTGCGCGATTTCATGAAACACCAGCGAGGCGAGCTCGACCGAATCCTTGACCATCGCGGTGGAAAGGAGCGGATCTTCGAACCAGCCCAGGGTGGAGTACGCCGCCGCCGGCCGTAGCGAGACGTCGTAGCCCCGGGCCGCCAATTTGTCCGCCTCGCGCTGGGCCATCGCCACGTCGAAGAACCCCTTATAGGGAATCCGCCCGACGATCGGGTATTTCCAGGTAAACGGACAGATGCAATTCTTCGGCGAGGCGGAGAGGCTCAGCAGGAGGGTGTCTCGACCAACGTCGGTGTATGAGGTGTAGGTCTTTCCGGCCTTGAGGCCCAGCGCCACCGCCTCCTCGCGTACCGCGAGCACCAGCCGGAGGTAGGCGCGGGTATCGGCGGGAATCGAAGAATCGGCGACCAGCCGCTCGAGCGGCTTGCGCTTCTCGAGTATCGCGGTCTGCTCGATCCCCGCGCGGGTAAGGTAGCGCACGTCCGGGGAGACGAGGTACGCGGTGCCGTAGCCGAGGATCAGTGTCACCGCGGTGACCAAGATGCCCATGAGCAGCCGACGGCGGGTCACGGCGTCCAGCGGACGCCGACGAGGTGGACATTCCGGCCGAGCGCGCTCCGATGCTGAAAGGCGTAGTCGAGTCGGGCCCGGCCCAGCAGCAGGCTGCCTCCAAAGGTGGTGTTGGAGAGGAGGCCTCCCGCCAAACCCGGCTGGCGGCCGCTCCCGGCCCGTCCTACGATGCCGAGGCCGGAGATGACCGCGCCGGCTTCCAGCCCGACGACGGTACGGCCGCGCTCGCCCTCGGACCAGACGCTTTCCACGGTGGCGAGGAGCCGGCCGTTGGAGAAAGTATCCAGCAGATTGAGGCTGCCCCCGAGATGGAGCGACTCGCCGAGCGCCAGTCCGTCGCCGGTAACCCGGACCTGACCCAGATTCTGAAGGCTGAGCGCGAGGGCGGCGATGTCGAAGAAAGCCACCTGGACTGCCAGGTCACTGGTCAGCGAACGGACCGTAGGCCCATCGCGTTCTTCGACCGAGACGTAGGTGCCACTGGCCCCGACGGCGATGGCCCCGTACCGGTAGACCGCGGCGGCCACGGCGGAAAGGTTGTCGTAGGTCGGAGACTCCGAGGGGAAGAGCAGGTAGCGGGATCCCAACCCGACATTGAAGGCGCCGATGCGGCGTGCCGCGGCGACCATGGCGTAGGTCGAGCGGTCCGAGGTGCGGGAGAAACCCGCCTCGAGGCTCAGCACCCGGATCGGGGCGATTCCCGCGGGATTGACGAAGATGGCGCCGGCATACCCCGGCAACGCCACTCCCGCGCCGGCCAGCCCTGCGGTCTGTACGCTGGATGGGAACCCGAGGATGACCGGAGTCGGCCGCGCCTGTCCGGCCAGGGCCGCGGGGAGGGCGAGGGCGAATGCCAGGCAAACCGGTGGCCGCCGCGGCATCCTCAGTTGATCCGCACGATGCCGAAGCGCGCCCCGAGCGCGGGATCGAGGGCGTCACCCGCAGTGCTCCGCAACACGAGAATATCGAGCGCGGCCCCCTGCGCCGGCTGGGTAATCATGAAATGATGCCCCGAGCCGGCATGCAGGCTGCCGCTCCGGGAAAAATTGACCCCCACCGGGTCGGGCACGATCGGAAAGCCCGCCGGAAAGAACTGGAGGTTGAGCGGATTCAGCCAGATTTCCCGGAGACCCCAGCTCTTGAAGCGGAGCCGGCCGGTTGCTTCGAAGGGGAGCTCCCCGCCGTCGTCGAGGTAGGCCGCCAGCAGCCACTCCGGTACCATCGTCGCAAAGGTCCCTCCGGTCACTGCCGTGAGGTTGGCCACGCCGGTGAGCACGGTGTTGTCCAGCGCGTAGGTGGTCGGGGTGCCCAGGACCGTGTCCGGGGAGAACTGATCGAGGCACCAGCGCACGAACAACCACCCCGCCCCCCGCTCTTCCAGAGTCCCGGTGCCCTGGGTCCCGAAGAGCATGAATGTCGACTCCGCGTTATGGAGAAACCCGTAGGCATTCTGGATGTCGCCGCTGGTGTACTGACTTCGGCACGAGGGAAAGTTCAGCACACACTCCGAATTCGGCACCAACCGGCCCCCCAGCTCCTCCGCGAAGTGGGAGAGCGCTTCGTTGAGCCACGACTCCTCCGCGTCCCCACCCCGGATCAGAGCATGCTGATTGAAGCTGATCATGTGCTGGAATTCGTGGATCAGCGTCGGCTTGAGATTGTCCAGCGCGGCGCGGCGGCTGACCGCGGTGCATTTCGCGGTGGCCGGCACGGGCACCAGCGTGTAGAAGACCTCCGCATGATTCGAATTGGCCCCGTTGAGGAGGTCGCCCCCATAGAAATACCCGATGACCCTCCCGTTGGCGCAGTCCGGGGTCAGGTCGTTGACCGCGTTGGTCATCAGGATCTCGACGACGCCGTTGCCGTCCTGATCCGACTCCCGGCCGAATGCGGTGGTGTCAATCGGGTAGTGGCGGGTGTCGAATGCGGTTCCCAGCTCGACGAAATCTCCGAGCTGCAACGGATCGTCCTGCGGTACACTGTTGTCCATGAAAACCGCGACGTGCTGTCCCACGTACTTCACGGTGGCCTGCACGGTGACAAACGCGCTGCATTGGAGATTGGCGCAGGTGTGGAAGCTCTTGACATCGCCGATGCCGGGCGGAACCAGGGAAACGGGGGGCGCAGTCAGGAGCCCCACGCGGCTCGCGGGATCGCGCAGCAGGGCCCGCTCCCGGGCGCGAAGCGTGGCATCGAACTGCGCGGCCACCGACGCTGCCATCGGCGGCGGCGCCTGCA